>CADCCA010000030.1 GCA_902799855.1 uncultured Erysipelotrichaceae bacterium
GATGATTTGCTTAAAACATTTAATGAAATCTCGATTGAATGTGGTAACTAAAAAGGAACACAAATTGTGTCCCTTTTTTAAATCACTGTTTGGTTCTTACCAGAGTTCTTACCGGAATACATTTTTGTATCTGCTAATTCAACCCATTTTTCAAGTGACATATCTTTAAGATAACCGGTTGCACCAATGGTAATAGTGACATCAATTCTAACACCATTAAATTCAAATTGTTCTTTTTCAATACGAATTCTTAAATCTTCCATTCTTTCAAAGAAAGAGTCCTTTTCATCATCTTTAACCACAGCGACGAATTCTTCCCCGCCATAACGGCACACAAATGATCCTTTTAATTCTTCGGTCGCGATTTCTGCCACTCTTTTTAAGATATAGTCACCAGTAGAATGACCATATGTATCGTTAATCACTTTGAAATCATCGATGTCAAATAAGGCTAATAACATATTGGATTTGTCAATAATGCTATCGAAATAATCATATAAACCATAACGATTACTAATCTGTGTTAACTCATCAGTTCTTGATTCGTTGGTAATCTTATTTTCTAATGAGAAGGCGTATTTAAGGAAGACTACTAAATATGTCGCTATAAAAGCAAAAACAGCGACAGCGTGTATGATAAATAGTGTTAATTCAAGCCATTGATCGATGTGATAATATGGAGCGTTATATTTAGTAATTAAATACAAAGTTAGATAAATCGCTAAGGATAAACCAACCCAGAAAACTGAGCCTTTAATATTTCTTGTTTTGGAAAAATAAGAAGTAAAGAAGGAAATAACACATAAAGCAATGAGATAGAAATGGAAGCCGGTATTAAAACCAAGCATAATCGTTGTCACTGAAACAAAGGCAAAGAACTCATTACCACAGCATAAAGCGTAAATATAATATTTCTTCTTACGAAGGATGATAAAGAATAAGCCATAGATAGCAATAGTCACGGCAGTGATAATCGCTAAGATATAGGCTTTAGTCACTAAGAAAAGCACTAGATAAAAAAAGCGAAGAATGAGATAAAGAATATTCGCGCTATAACAGGTTTTTCTAATCACGTTATAGTAGTGGGTTTTATCCGTCGATACAGTCATTTTTCCTTCTCCTAAAAATAACTCAAGTATTACATAACTATAATATAGTTTGTTATTGTATGCCATTGTTTTTTATAATTCACGGGAAACGCTTTATAAAAATAGTTTTTGGCCAACTATAATAAATATAAGGTGCTTTGCACCTTTTTATTTATGCCTTTGTATTCAGTTAATAAATATGGTAATTTATATAACTGCAGCCAGCAAAGAAAGGGAGTGGTTCATTAATGGATGTACCTCTGTCGTGGGTAATCATTAGTCTCTGTGTCTTAGCACACTTTTTCTTTTCTGCTGGTGAAACCGCTCTTGCATGCGCTAATCGCTTCAAAATGCAAGTTGAAGCGGATGATGGTAAAAAATCAGCGCGTTTAGTTCTCAAAGTTTGTGAAAAATATGACCGCGCTTTAATAACAGTATTAATTGGAAGTAATATCGTTTCGATTGTCGCCTCGGCGATTTCGACAATCCTTTTTTATCGTATCCTCTCTAATAGTGGCTTAATGCCAGATACGATATCTTTGATATCCTCAATTATTATTTCTTTACTCATTTATATTTTTGGTGATGCCTTAGCCAAATCCATCGCAAGAAGTATTCCAGATACGATATCCAAAGCGTTCGTGTATCCTATCTATTTCTTCATGCTTCTTCTTTTCCCAATTACTTATGTCTTTGATAAATTAGCAAGACTTATCGAAGTGGTCTTTAGAGTCAAAGATGAAACCACATTTGATGAAGAAGACTTTGAAAATGTCGTAGAAAAGATTTCTGATGAAGGCATTATCGAAGAAGAACAAGGCGATATCATTCAATCCGCTTTAGATTTCGCGGACACAAACGTTAAAGAAGTCTTAACACCGCGTAATAGGATATACGCTCTTGATATCAGATCTTTAGACAAAGAAACTCTTCACGAGATTATCATTAAAACCAATTATTCTCGTATTCCGATATATGATGGCAATATTGATAACATCATTGGTGTTTTAAATATTAAAACATATATCAGTGCCTATCTTAGAAATCCAAATATTTCTATCAGAAGAAAACTACAAAAGCCATATTTCGTTTCATCAAACATCATGATTGATGATTTATTTAATGGCTTTAAAAAACATCATACCCATATTGCTATTGTTAGGGACAAAAACAAAAAGACCATTGGTATGGTCACGATGGATGATGTCTTAGAAGAACTTGTGAGTGATATTTCTGAACCAACACAAGTGAAAGGACGCAAATAGTATGCAGTGGTATTATTGGCTCATCGTTGCTATTTGTAGTGTCTTCTCGATGTTCTTTTCTGCTGCCGATATGGTGTATGGGATGGTAGATAAAGACCGCCTTGCTAGAGAAAAAGGTAAGAAAGAAAAACGCGCTAAATTAGCGATTAAAATCGCTGATGACTACGAGTTATCCATTTCCGCTATTTTATTAGGTAACAACATTGTTAATGTTTTGGCGGCATCCATTGTTACAATTATCGGCTTAGCTTTAGCGGGAGATCAAGAAATCGGTGCGACAATTGCAACCATTTGCTTTACCGTTTTCATTATTGTTTTCTGTGAATTCATTCCTAAGGCCTTTGCTAAGAGATTTAATTATTCTTTAGCGATTCTTTTTGCCTATCCAGTGAGATTCTTTAAATATCTATTCTTCATCCTTGTTTGGCCAATTGCTAAACTCTTTAAACTCTTTGGTAAATTATTCGCTAAAAAGAGTAAGGAAGAAGATAAGATTGATGAAGATGTTTTAACTGAAATGGTGGACGCCATTGAAGAAGAAGGCATCTTAGAAGAAAACGAAGCAGATCTTGTTAGAAGTGCCATCGATTTAAACGATATCGAAGCCTTTGAGATCATGACGCCACGTGTCGATGTCTTTGCTATTGATGTGGAAGATGATATTAATGAACTTATCAAAGATAAGGAATTCTTTAAATATTCAAGAATCCCAGTTTATGAAGAAACAATTGATAACATTGTAGGTATCTTACCAATTAAAGTTTTAGCAAAAAAACTTTTAGCAGGTGAACAAGTTAATGACATCTTATCGATGTGCTATAAACCATTAGTCATTCCTCGTAACCATCAAATCTTAGATGTCTTACAAGAATTCAAAAAGAGCAAAATCCATATTGCTGTTGTCATCGATGAATATGGTGGCACTGAAGGTATTTTAACCATGGAAGATATCCTAGAAGAAATCGTCGGTGATATCTTTGATGAATCCGATGAAATTGAAGAAGAATATATTGAAAAAGGGCACGGTATTTACATCGTCGATGGCACGATGAATATCGATGATTTCTTTGAATTGATCGGCTATGAAGAAGAAGTGGAAACCGACTACACAACCGTGGGTGGCTTCTGTCAAGACATCTTAGATAGATTCGCTAAAAAGGGTGATGAATTTGATTTTGCCCATTATCATTTTAAAGTGTTAGACGCTGATGAATTCACCGTTGAAAGATTGAAAGTTGTCGATTTATCTTTTGATGAAGAGTAGTGTAACTTATGAATGAGCCATTAACTAAGGTATTAGTCCTTTCAGTAGGGAAGAATAATTCTCTAGAACTCAATCATACGCAAAACGAATTTGCCCTTCTTTTAAAAGAGGTCAATTGCGAAGTCATCGCCTATTTTTCTCAAAATATTGAATACGTTGAAAATAGCACCTATGTTGGATCTGGTAAACTTTTAGAAATTGCTTCTTTTTATCATTCATATAACGAACAAAACCCAGATTCACCAATTGAATTAATTGCCTGCAATTTTGAATTAACCGGCCTTCAAAAGAAGAACATATCGCATATCATCGGGGCTGAAATCATTGACCGTACCTTTATTATCCTCGATATCTTTGAAAAGAACGCTAAGACTAGAGAAGCCAAATTACAAGTGAGTATTGCTAGACTTCAATACTTAAAAAGTCACTTAGTGGATGAGAAGGCATCTTATTCTCAAGTCACCTCAGGAAGTGGACATAATAAGGGTAAAGGCGAAAAGCAAATTGAATTATCAAGAAGACAAATTAATAAAGCCATTACCCAAAAGAAAAAGGAATTAGAAGAGATTAAACTCTCGCGTCGTAATAGCCGTACATCAAGATTAAATAACCCAATACCTAAAGTATGTATTGTAGGATATACTAACGCTGGTAAATCCACGCTACTAAATCGCTTAGTATCACTCAGTAAAGAAGACAAAACTGTCTTAGAAAAGAACGCTCTTTTTGCAACTCTAGAAACCGCGACAAGAGGCATTTCTATTTATGGATATCCATCTTTCTTTTTAACTGATACTGTCGGCTTTATTTCTAATTTACCAATCTATTTAGTGGATGCTTTCCGTTCCACTCTTGAAGAAATTAAGGAAGCCGATTTATTAGTCCAAGTCGTTGATATCTCTGATCCATTTAAAGAAGAAGAAATTGCGACCACTAAGCAAATCATTAAAGACTTAGAAGCCGATTCTATCCCAATGATAAATATTTATAACAAATATGATTTATTAGGAGGATTCGCAAATTTCCTACCTAAGGAAGATGAACTCTTTGTCACCCTCTTAGAAAAGGAAGATGTGGAGGATGCTTTACGCTTTATCGTGTCGAACGTCACGAAAAACTGGGAAAAATGCCATATTGAGCTTCCTTACTCCATCGATTTTGCTTCTTTTAGTAAAGAGAATTATGTCGTTAGTAAAAAAGAAAAAGAAGACTCTTACGAACTAGAAGTCTTCATCAATCCTGCTTTTAAATATAAATATCTTACTTATTTGAAATAGCTTTCATGGTTTTGCAATATAAGCGATAAACCTCATCTGCTACTTGTTCAATTGTTTTATTTTCTGAATCTATACGATAGTTAACGTTAGGAATGTTACCATCAGCGAAAATCTTACGGTCATTTTCTAATCTTTTTTTCGCGTCACACTCTTTATCGCCGCGTTCAAGCATTCTTCTATAACGTACATCTTCTGAGGTTGATAAATAAAAAGTCACAATTCTTTTGTCATTCAACGCAGAATATGACTTTAATCCTTCTAAATCAATCACCACAGAACGATTATCGGCAATTTGTGATTTTGTTGAGCCGTAATAGTTACCGTTATATAAAGTATGTTCAACGAATAAATCGTCTTTAATCATTTCTTCGAATCTTTCCTTAGACACGAAAAAATAATCCCTACCATCCACTTCGTTGACACGCATAGGTCTAGTGGTGGTAGTGATGGCTTTGACGATGCCGTATTTGCTTGTCAGCATCTTCGCTGCTTCTGTTTTTCCTGATGCACTTGCGCCACTGAGAACTATCATAATTTTTTTATAGACATAATTTTAATACAAAATATTTAAAAAACGATACTTTTTTTACCCCTTTTGACTTTTTTACCTAGTTTGTAAATACACTTAATCTTTTTCTATTTTTTTAAAAATTTTTTAATTCAAAGAATTAACTTAGAAAGTCCATCACAAAAAATCATTTTTTTAGGAAAAATTCCAAAAATCGCCAGTACTAGTTAAATAGGAGGACAATTTATGGAACTACTCTTAAAAAAGACATTTAAAGACCTCATTGATATGGTTGAAGTAGTGGCGGATCGTTTCTTTCTTGCTAAACGCGCCTTCGAAATTAATAACAAAGATTATTTTGCAGAATTAGATATGCCTAGCCAAGAATACTATCAAGAATATTTAAACAAAGTGAGCCAAGCATTTGCCTCTTTAAGCGCGCGTGAAAGAAACCTTATTAATAACGAATTCTTTTATCAAGGCTATAACAACTGGTGGGAATCAATTTATTCAAAAGCGACGTTCTACCGCTACAAAAGAAAGGCCATGATGAAATTCCTGGAGGCTTTCTATCATGATTAAGATTGTCCCTCTTTTGTTATCTATTTCCGTTTCTTCCATTGCTTCAAATGGTTCAAGAGGACTAGTGGATCGACCAATCATCTCTAAGCCTGGTCCAATTACTGTCTCTTCCATCTCTTCTCAAATAGAAGCGATGTCAAGAAGTCATTATTATCCTCCGATTTCTTTTCCTATTTTTGAAAGCGAAGAAATTATCATTCCTAGTTCCAGTCAAGCTTCTTCTTCCTCTTCTTCAAGTGCCTCTAATCCCAATCAAGATTATTTCTTTTGTGAAAAATATGGGCCATTTATCGAAGATGAAAGAAACAAAGAAATAACTTTTACTTATGAACTATATTCCATTGATAGTCAAAGAATTATTGAGCGGGTGCGTTTAATAAAAGATAAAGATGTTCTCGCTGGCTTTTCTAAAGGCGCATTTTATTACACCAAAGGAGCAAGAAGAGAAGCAACATTTTTCATTAATCTATTTAATTACTTAAATAATAATGGACTTGAACTTCATTTTGAAATCATCAACGCCTCGAGTTATCAAGTATTAAAAGAATATAGCGCTTCTATTTATCCGCCTAGCAAAAGTCGTGTTCTAGCGACATCTTTAAAACGCGAAATCTATACTTCTCGCTCACTAGGCTTTTATGGAGATGGTACGAAAATGGTGGAGATCAAAGACAACTTTGATTTCACTAGATTTGGGGATTTTGTCGATAACGATTATTATTACCGTTTAGATATCGGAAGAAATGCCTTTTATACCGCTAGTGAAGAACCAATTCAATGTGCCTCTGCTTATTTAAGATTTTATGATGATGATTATCTTTTCCCTAACTTTACGCATCAAGATAACGATGAAATCGTTCTACCTTTAAAAATCTATCAAAGAAACGAGAGATTATCTTTCCTATTTGTCGATAAGTTTTATGTTGATAAAAAGACACTAGATGTCAGTGATGTATATCAACCAAATTACATAATTACCTCTAGTTTTTATTTGCCAATTAATGGATTAAATAAGTTCAACGGTAAAACCATCTATATCGATATTAATGGTTTAGGCCTAGATGAAATCAGCACGACCATTTCTTTGAAATATGAATTAAACCGTCTCATCGTTGGCTCTTGTGAAAATGGGGAATACTGTGTGCATGGAGGAACAATGTAATGGTAGGGATGATTATTTCGTTTTTTGTAGCGTTTCTTTCTTTTAATTTCTTTATGAATTCATATCAGATAAACGGAATAAATCGCCTTGTTTTAGGTATGCCTGTTTCTTTATATGAAACCGCGATAAATATGATTGATATCGATGAAGAAGAAGGTCCATTTTTTAATAAGAATGAACTTGAAGATAATTTAACCTCATTTTACGCATTTCATATGCCTAGATATACCGATGATTATCGCCTTAGTTTTTATTATTATAATCCTAACAATCATTCACTTTATTTAGGCAATGAACCGCGTGCAGTAGAAGTGACAATAAGAGCGAGCCTAGTCTTGTTTAATAATTATCGCCGCACGATGTTTTATGAAATAAGGAGCAACTAATGGATATCGATAAAACCATTCTCTTTTTTGAAGGTTCTTTTCTTAGACCTTTATTAACGAATAAAAACGTTACCGATATCTCTTATAACGGTCACGATATTTATTATGTCGATAATGATTTAGGTCGCTGTAAAAGCAAAATCCAAGTGAGTAGACAAGAAGCTAAGGATTTCATTAGGCAAATCGCTAATCTCAGTGAAAAGCAATTCTCCTATCAATGCCCACAGCTAGATGTTTCTTTTGGCAAATATCGTTTCAACGCGATTCATCAAAGCATATCTAGAAAAGGCAACCAGGAGTGCGTCTGCTTTGCGGTTCGTATTGCTTCCTCTTCCTTAAGATTTGGTAAAGAAGGTGAACTAGATGAAAACGTTAAAGAACTACTAGATGTCTTAATAAATTCTGGTGTTTCAATTGCCATTGGCGGAATGACTGGTAGCGGTAAGACAGAACTACAAAAATACCTCATTTCTCGTATGAAAGAGTATACCCGTGTCATCATTATCGATAACATTTTAGAACTCGATCAATTCACGCCTACTCATGATTTAGACCTCAATATCTGGCAAGTCGACGAAAAAAGAGACAGCGCCTCTATTCAAAACTTAGTGAGAAGCGCCTTAAGAAGTAATCCAGATTGGTTGATTGTAGCAGAGTCTCGCGGTAAAGAAATGCTTGAAGTATTAAACTCTTCTTTAACGGGTCATCCAATTATTACAACCTTGCATGCCTTTGATATTAATAGCATGCCAATAAGAATGACAAGAATGGTGATGATGAATGAACAAAAATCATCATTTAACGATATATACAGTGATATTTCCTACCACATGCGCTTTTACATTTATTTAAAGCGGAAATATCAAAATAACGGTGTGGTTTTAAGATACATTTCATCCATTGGCTACCTGAAAGGTAGAACGATGGAAGAAATATACGGTAGCGATGGAAAGGATAAGCACATAAGTACGCTATCGAATGAGGCGATTAAGTTGCTTGATATCTCACAAGCTTCGCCTCGTTTTGTAGAAACTTTTATAGGAGGATCTAAATGAATTTTGTGCTTGTTGGTATAGTGGTGTCATTTGTTTTATCGGGCGTCAATTTTATAGCTACCCAAAACATTTTTTCAACTCTATTCATATTCCTAATCTCCCTAGTGTTTTTTGTACTAATTGTCAAAAAGCAAATGGCCAAAAACCAACTCAAAATCCATCGCTACCATCAGTGTTATCAATTTATTAACACATTTATCGTTTCTTTAAATATCAAGGGTTCTATGAGTGCGGCTATTGAAAGCAGTTATGAAGTCAGTGATGAAACCACTAAAGAAGTCTTAGATTCCATTAAAGAAATGAATGAAGAAGAAAAAATAGGCTACCTGTGCAAGCATTTCAAGTTCGATTTATATCGCTTGTTTGTTGATATCGTTAGCCTATGGAATGAAGAAGGAGGAGACATTTTAAAGATGAGCCAGTACTTAGTTAATCAAGCTAGATTAAAAGAGCAATACCTAATCACTTGCGAAACAATTCATCGTCAAAAGACCATTGAATTTGTCACATTGTGGAGCATCTCATTAGCGATTTTAGCAATCCTTCGTTTCACTCTTTCACAGTTCTTTTATCGTATCAGTGGTTCTCTTTTTTATCAGATATCAGTGGTCATCATTATCTTATTCGCGCTTTTCTCGGTCTACATTCTTCTATTAAGAGTGAGCAAATTTGAACTGGAGGGATGGAAAGATGAAGAGAAATAAGATTAGAGAAACCATTGAATTTGCTGGTCTTTCTTATCAAAAAGAAATGACCAAGATTTCTTTAATTAACATCGTGATGCTTATCGGAGGTGTCGTTTTATATTTCTTCCTTAAGAATATTATTTATTCGATGTTTGTTTTAATCGCTCTAGCGGTTTTGGATTATGTTTTAATTTCACAATATAACGATAAGAAAAAAGCCATTATCAAAAGCCGTGAAAACGAACTAATCGCTATTATCTCGTATTTCGATGTTTATATCAGAAACAACAATAATGTTTATCAATCTTTTAACTTGTTGATTCCGTATTGTTCTTTCTGGATGAAAGGCAAAATTGAGGAATTATTAGAAGAAATTGACAAAGATAAAACCGTTCAACCATTTGTGAATTTCGCTAACAATTTTAAAAACATCGCTACACAAAGTCTCATGCTTTCAATTTATCAAATGATCGACCAAGGAGAAAACTCTGAACAGTTAACCCACTTTAACGTATTATTTGATGAGATATCTAGAAATAGAAATCAAGAGATGGTGGAACAGAAGAATAAGGCATTATCAAATATGTCGACATTTCCATTAATTGGTGCGGGATTAATCACCATATCTTTAACAATTTCGATCCTGACTATTTTAGGAGATTTGATCAATGTCATATAAAGTTGGGCTAATTCTTTCAATGGTATTTGTAGCGTTATTCTTTCTTTTTGGTGCAGACCTCATCACCCTAGAAAGCGTTTATAGCACTCTTGATGCTAAAGCTAATAATATCTCTTACATAATTTCTAGAAACGGAGTAATAAACACTGACTTTAAGTACTATATAGAAACAACCTTTTCCGTAGAGTTTGAGTGTCCAAACAACACATCTCCCACCTTTGGTGAACAAATCATTTATACAATATCAACCACCTATCGTCCTCTGGTGATTTCTAAAACGGAAATGACTATTAAAATCAAAAGAATGACGATTATTGGTTTTTATGGTTAGAAAGGAGGTAAGCTATGTCTGAACTAAAAGGGCAATTACTAGGTATCGTCTTAGTTTTGATGGTATTTGGTATCGTCGCTGCCAGTTTAACAGCGATTTTCAACAACTTGTCTAGCTCGGTAACAAGTGAAGTTAGCAAAGCTATTAGCCAATACGGCCTATAGTCAATTAAAACAATCAACGGCTGAAAATGCCGTTTTTTGTATTGAAGATTTTTCGTAGTGTTATAAAATAGTCGTGATGGAAATCTTAGAAATAGTTAAGGAAAAGATTAAAGATAGAATCAACGTTGATTCAATTAACTATGATGACAGATTGGACGAATTAGGTCTCGATTCTTTAGATTTGGTAGAAACCATGCTTAAAATCGAAGAAGCGGTAGGCGTTGAATTCACCAGTGATGAAATTGTTGAATTAAAAACAATTCAAGACGTAGTTAATTTAATTGAATCAAAAAAGAAATAATTATCTTGTCTTTATTTAAGGCGCGTGATATTATTTGTATCGCGCTTATAAAGCGTTGCCTACCTAGCTCAGTCGGTAGAGCTATCGGCTGTTAACCGATCGGTCGTGGGTTCGAGTCCCTCGGTAGGCGCCATTTTTGGCGAATTGGAGAAGCGGCTTAACTCACATGCCTTTCACGCATGCATTCACGGGTTCGAATCCCGTATTCGTCACCAACTTAGAAACATAGGATTGATACAAACGTGTCAGTCCTTTTTCTTTAGATATAATCTAACTTTTTTGTAATATGCCCATTTTACGGTTTAGTCAAAAAGGGCATTTTTTGATAAAAATCAAGAAAACCATATAGAACGTTCCACCGAAATTAGGCAACGTTCCACCGAAATTAATTGGTTTTATGGAAAAGATTTCTATATTTCGGTATAATCATATTTGATTATTGTCTAACATAGGCTGGAGGACGGAATAATGGCAAACGATAGATTTGATGTTTTATGGGATGATAACCCAGTAGATGTTACTGCTGAAGCTAATTTTATATGGAGCATAGCAAATAAGTTGCGTGGCACCTATATGCCGGATAAATACGGCGACGTTATTATTCCTATGACCATAATTCGTAGATTTGAATGTGCTCTATCAAACACCAAACAGCAAGTTGTTGATTTATATGATAAAAATCCTGATTATCCTGCAAAAGCGTTTGAAAAGATTACGGGGTATCAATTCTATAATGTTAGCCATTTTACCTTAAAAGAATTAACAAATGACCCTGATAATTTAGCTGCTAATTTTAAAGATTATATTAATGGATTTTCTGAAAATGTTCGGCTTTTTCAGAATTAGATCTAAATCCAAAAACTTATGACTCAATTAAAATGGGATATATTTTTGAAAATTTAATTGGTCGCTTCTTCCAAAATGTTGATGCTGGTCAATTTTATACAGGCAGGGATATTATTAAGACTTTAGTGTCAATTTTAATATCTGAAGGCTGTGATGATATTTATCAAGATCATAGAGTAATTACTGTTTGCGATCAAGCATGTGGAACTGGTGGCATGCTTTCTACTGCTTATTCGTATCTAAAGCATATTAATCCAACAGCGGATATACGCTTGTTTGGGCAAGAATTTATGGGCCCTTCCTACGCAATTGGTTTAGCCGAAATGTTAATTAAAGGCCAAGATGCACGCAACTTTAGGCATGCCGATACATTTAAAATTGACTGTTTTAAAGACACTAAAATGCGATTCGTTATCGAGAATCCTCCGTTTGGAACACCATGGTCTGGCAAGGATGCCAAAGAAGGACAAGAAGAAGCGGTTAAACAAGAATTTGCTAAATCTGCAAATGGTGATTCTAGATGGGGTGCGGGTCTGCCAAGTGGTGGTGATTCACAATTGATATTCCTCCAATCAGCTATAGACAAGATGGACGATAAGTTAGGACGTGCAGCAATTATTGAAAACGCATCACCTCTTTTTTCTGGCGGAACAGCCTCTGGTGAGAGTCAAATTAGAAGATGGATGTTGGAACATGATTTGATTGAAGCAATTATTGCTCTCCCTACAGATTTGTTTTATAACACTGGTATCCAAACTTATGTCTGGATTTTGTCTAAAAATAAGCGAAAAGAGAGGCAAGGTAAAATTCAACTTATTGATGC
>CADCCA010000031.1 GCA_902799855.1 uncultured Erysipelotrichaceae bacterium
TTACCAAATCCTGAGAATTATGAAAAATACGCAACCGCTTTATTGGCGATTATCTTAGCCTCATCTATTATCTTTGAATTAATCGGACCAGTATTAGCGAAGTTCGGTCTCTATGCTTCTCATTCCTATGGACACGAAGATATTAATGATGTGGCGCCAGAAAACAATCTCAATGTTGTTGCTGAAGAAGGCTCGTCCAAAGAGATTGATACATTAGCCGCGCAAATCAATCACATATCAAAGGAAATTCCTCCGATTGCCCCAGAAGAAGCAGAAGAGAAAGCCTTTACAGAAGCGGCAGAAGAATATTATGAAAACGAAGTGTATCCTCGTCATCATCGAGGATTTATAAACCGCAAATAGGAGGAAATCTTATGTTGTTACCATTATTAAGCGATGTGGAAGAAACTACCACTCCAGCATTAAGTGCCATTGATCCAATTAATAAACTCGTACCATTCTTAGGTGAATTTAACATTTGGACAATCCTTATTAGACTTGTTTTAGCCTTTTTAATCGGTGCTTTATTCGGTTTTGAAAGAAGTAGAAAAAGACATACCGCTGGCTTTAGAACATTTATCTTTGTGGCGTTATTCTCCACAATTGCCGCATTGACAGATGTTTATTTCTCCGTTAATTTTGGTGAAATATTCCCAGCCATTACAACCGCTGTTGTTTTAGGTGGTGCTATCATCTCTGGTAACACCCTTCTTTACTCCTCTAAAAACCAAATCAAAGGTTTAACAACCGCTGTGGCGTTATGGCTTACCGGCATTATCGGTGCTGCTTTGGGCGCAGGTTTTTATACCGCTGCTTTAATCGGTGTCGTTTTAGCGTTCATTACTTTAAACGCTATGCCAAAAGTGGAAGTCTTTATGAAGAACAAGAGCAATCACTTTGAAATTCATTTAGAACTCAAGAATAGAAATGACTTAGTGAACTTCACCGGTGTTGTTCGTAAATTAGGCTTAAAGATTACCGATATTGAAGCCAATCCTGCTTACGCTAATACAGGTTTAGGTGTTTATACTATCTCATTAACTATTAAATCTAATGAATTAAAGAAATACAAAACTCATAAAGAAATTATTGAAGCTTTGCAAACATTAGAATACATTAACTGTATTGAAGAAATTGACTAATATGAAAGATATTAATCTTATTTATGGTAAGAATCCTGTGATTGAGGCCATTCGTGCTAAGAAGGTCATCAAGGTTTTTGCTGTGAACAATTTTAACGATCAAAAGATTAATTCTTTAATAAAAGAAAACCATTTGAATGTTTCTTATATCTCTAATAATGAAATGGATAAAATGTGCGATGGAGTTCATCAAGGTATAGCGGCCGAACTCAAAGCCTATCAAACAGTCGCATTAGAAGAGATTATCAATAAAGCAAAAAAGAAAGAGAAAAAGATTATTGTCATGTTGGACAATATCTCTGATCCACACAATTTAGGCGCTATTCTCAGAAGCGCTGATGTATTTGAGGCTTCAGGAATTGTTTTACCGAAACATAATTCCGTGACCCTCAATGCCACTGTGGCAAAGACTAGTGCTGGGGCTATTAATTATGTTCCAGTAGCAGTCGTTAATAACCTCAATCAAGCAATTAAAACTTTAAAGGAAGAAGGGTATTGGATAGTCGCTACAGATGGTAGTGCAGAAATATCTTATTCTTCGTTGAAATACGATTTTCCAGTAGTGGTTGTAATTGGTAGTGAAGGCAAGGGAGTCTCCCCGTTAGTACTCAAAAATTCAGATTACATTGTCAAGATACCTCAGTTCGGACATGTTAATTCATTAAACGCCTCTGTTGCTGCCGGCATCCTTTTAGCGGAGGTGCATAAATCAAATTCCTAAAAAGGAGGGAGATTTATGCCTAAGAGATCATACAACCGCATTTTGGACGAACATCTCCACATCTTGATTTCCCAAGGAAATCATGAAGCTTTTGAACGGCTCGAGAAACGCTATCAGAGACACAACTTGCGCCTATGCCGAGAATTATATTCTCAGTACAAAAAGACAGGTATCACTCTTCGTGAAATTAGTAGTGTATGTAACAGTTGCTTTTTAGCAGCAGTGAAAAAATACGATCCACAACTAAATTCGTTTTATTCCTTTTGGCGAGATAACGCCATCCATAGTGTGATGAACTATTTAGTGGAAAACGCTTATGTGGCTAATTACGAAGAGTTTAAAAGCCTTGTCTCATTAGACGAGCAAGCAAGTGAGAGAATGTCGTTCGGTGATGTTTTATGCGAAAAAGATGATGATCCTCTAAAAAGAAAAATGATTTTAGATATCAAAATCTTTGTCGAAAAGAACAGAGCTTCCTATACAGGAGCAGAATACACTCTTTTAAAGCTTGTTTTAGATGGTTATTCTTTGGCCGATTTAGAGCATAGTGGGGTTATGAGCAAATCGACTTTATATTTAACCTTCAAATCTGCGGTTGAAAAATTGAAAAGATTGATTGAAAGAGCAAAAAGAAATACTCCATAATATCAATCAATTCACATAGTGAGAAAGTCAATG
This sequence comes from uncultured Erysipelotrichaceae bacterium, assembly GCA_902799855.1. The sequence goes on from CADCCA010000031.1 coordinate 2,542, forward strand.
TCGATATTTATTTTTGCGATTGCGTGATATAATGCCTAGCATGAGCAAATTAGAAATTAAGAATCTTTGCTTCTCCTACGACAAAACGAAACCTGTTATCGATGATATTTCTTTATCCATTGATAAAGGTTCTTTTGTTGTGGTCTTAGGCCATAATGGTTCTGGTAAATCAACGTTAGCCAAATTAATCGTTGGTTTATTAGAAAAGAGCAGTGGCCAAATCTTTTTTGATGACGAAGAAATCACCAAAAAGAACATTAAAAATCTTCAAACCAAAACAGCGTTAGTCTTCCAAAACCCTGATAATCAATTCATCGGTGCGACAGTGGAAGATGATATCGCCTTTGGTTTAGAAAATAGACAAGTTCCCCATGAACAAATGCAAGAAGAGATCAATAAGTTCGCTGAAAGTGTAGGGATGCTCGAATATTTAGATAAAGAACCAATCAATCTTTCCGGTGGTCAAAAACAAAGAGTAGCATTAGCGGGCGCTTTGATTTTAAGACCAGAAATCTTAATTTTGGATGAAGCAACATCCATGCTCGATCCAAAGGGCAAAGCTACAGTGCGAAAGATTATTGATAAGATTCATAAAGAAAATCCAGATTTGACAATCATCAGCATTACTCATGATATCGATGAAGCTCTTTTATGCGACAAGGTATTCATTTTATCCAAAGGAAAACTTGTTAAAAATGGTGCTCCTCAAGAAGTTTTAAGAGATGAAAAATCCCTCTTAGAAATCAAGTTAGATATGCCGTTTATTTATCGTGTTGAGAAAAAACTAAGCGACATGGGTATCAATTCTCACGCTGAAAACATCGATCAACTAGTGGAGGATATATGGGCATTAAAGTAGAAAATCTTTTCTATACATACCAAAAGAAAGCCTCCAACAGCACATTAGCGTTAGACAATGTTTCTTTAAGCATTGAGGAAAATGATTTTGTCGCAATTGTTGGTGAAACTGGTAGTGGTAAATCCACACTGGCTCAAACTTTTAATGCGCTTATCATTCCTGATCAAGGCGAAGTTAAGGTTGATGATTTTATCGTTTCTTACAAAAACCGTAAGAGCAGAAAAATGCGTAATTTAAGAAAGAAAGTTGGCCTTGTTTTCCAATTCCCAGAATATCAATTATTCGAAGAATCAGTGGAAAAAGACGTCGCTTTTGGTGTGAAAAACTTCGGAGTTAAAAACGAAGAAGCTTTAGAGGCCGCTCATAAGGCCCTTAATAGAGTTGGATTAGACGAATCTTATTATAAGCGTCCACCTTTTGAATTATCTGGTGGTGAAAGAAGAAAAGTTGCTATCGCCGGTATTTTAGCCCTCGATCCAGATATTATCATCTTTGATGAACCAACTGTGGGATTTGATCCTGCTAGTGCTAAAGAGTTGATGAGTTTAATCGTTTCTATGCACGAACTCGGTAAAACAATTATCGTTATCACCCATGATATGGACTTAGTGAATGAATATGCTAAAAAGGTCATCATGATGGAAAAAGGTAAAGTAGTGTTTGAAGGTACTCCTTCTGAATTATTTACCCATTCCCAAAATAACGATTGTTTAGACATTCCAAAAGTCGTTAAACTCGCCATTGCCTTAAAGGATAAGGGCATTGATATCGATGTTAATCAAATACACGATATTGATGATTTAGTTAACGCGATAGATAAGTGGAGGAAGAGTAATGGCTAGCACAACATTTGGTCGTTATACATTCCGTAATACATTTGTCCATCGTTTAGATGCGAGAAATAAAATACTCCTCATGATTTTATGCATGGTGGGTATCTTTTTCCAATTCCATATGTGGTCCACTTCATTATTCTTAAGTGGTCTATATTTCCTCGCTCTTATCATTATTATGATTATCTCTAGAGTGAGTTTCTTTAGCCTCTTTAAATCATTAGGAGGTATGTGGCTATTCATCATTTTATTAATGGCCATCTATATCTTCATTCCAAACAATAATTACTATTTACCAGTAGCGTTCAACATTGGTTCATTAAGCGTTAGATGGGATGCTTTCTGCCAAACTGGTTATATCATTCTCCGCTTAATCATGATGATTTCGTTGACCATGGTATTAACTTCCACAACTAAACCGATGGATATGACCAATGCCTTTGAATGGTATATGCTCCCACTTAAGCCATTGCATTTCCCATCACATGAAATCGCGATGACCTTATCAATTGCTTTAAGATTCATCCCAACTTTACTTGATGAAACAGAAAGAATTATGAAAGCCCAAGCTTCTCGTGGTGTGGACTTTAACCATGGTGGTTTATTCAAACGCATGGGCGCCGTTATCGCTTTAATCATCCCATTATTCGTCTCCGCTTTAGAAAGAAGCGAAGAGCTCGCTAATGCGATGATTGTCAGAGGCTATGATCCAAGAGCAAAACGCACTAAATATCGTTTATTAAGATTCTCTTGGAGAGATTTAATTACCTTCCTTCTTGTCGGATTAGCGTTCGCTGGAATCATTGTTTTATTCGTTTATGACAATAATGGTAGTGATTTAGATTTAATCTATCGCTTATTCAATGTGAAAGGATTCTAATATGAGAGTGTTAGGTGTTTGTTCTTATAAAGGCACGAAATATTATGGCTGGCAAAAACAAGTCGGTTTTATCAGTGTTCAATCAACCATTGAAGAAGTCCTTTCTAAGATATATGACACTCCAATAAATATTACCGGTTCAGGCAGAACCGATGCAGGCGTGCATGCATTAAGACAATATTTTCACTTCGATGCACCTAAAGAAAAAGATTTAAAACAACTCGCTTATGCAATGAATAAAATGCTTCCAGAAGACATTAAGATTTTATCTTTTGAAGCGGTGGATGATAATTTCCATGCTAGATATAACGCTAAAAAGAAAATCTATGAATATCGCATAGTGTTAAATAACAAAGATCCATTCCTCACTGATTTAGCCTATGTCTATCCAATGGAATTTGATTTAGATTTATTCAAACAAGCATTAAATAAATTTGTAGGAAAACACAATTACCAAGACTTCACTTCCAAAGAAGAAGATGAAGGAGAATTCATTAGAGAAATCTATGAAATTAATGTAGAAAATAATAAAGATGATATCCGCGTAAGGTTTGTTGGTAACGGCTTTATGCGCTACCAAATTAGAAATATGATTGGGGCTTCTATCAGTGTTGCTAATAAAAAAGAAGCCATCGATTTTATTGATTATCATTTAAATGATAGTAAAATAAGAGAAGTTATTTCTTATAAAGCACCAGCGTGCGGTTTATACCTTGTTGACGTTTTGTATTAGTAATTAAAAGAGGTAAATATTATGAAAACAAAATTATTTGCTATTTTAGGTTTGGTACTAGCGATGGGCATTACTGCTTGTAATGACACTCCAGCGGCTACTTCAAAAAATAGTTCTCAAGAACAACAAAGTTCCAGTAGTGAGGAAGCTTCATCCTCAAGCGATGGAACATCTTCGTCTCAAGCTTCAAGCTTTTTCAGTTCTTTAATTAGTTCTTCACAAACCTCTTCAAGCTCTCAAACTACTTCCAGTTCTCAAAAGAGTTCATCTAGTGAACAAAAGAGTTCTTCTTCACAAGAGAGCTCATCAAGTGCCGCTAGTAGTTCAAGTCAAGCCAGCAGTTCTTCGGTTCACACTCACTCATGGGGCGAAGGAGTGGTGACTACAGAAGCGGGTTGTGAAACAAAAGGTGTTAGAACCTTTACATGTTCATGTGGCCAAACAAAAACAGAAGAAATTGCTGCTTTAGGTCATGATTATGGCAACTTAGTAGAAGGATATTTACCTTCATATTTCTATGATGGTTCACAAAGTTACTATAAATGCAGTAGATGCAATCAATACTTCGATGCATCAAAACAAAAAACCACAGAAGAAAAATTAAAACTCGGAAGAGCAGGTGATAGCATCGCTATCTCAGTTAACAATGTTCAAAAAGCTTTATTCGATCAAATTGATAAAAGAGAAGAAGTTGTTACTTGGGCATATTTCGGATTAGAAGTGGCCACTGATGATATGATTACAATAACAAAACCAGGCGACACGTCATATAAATATCAGTTCTTTGGCAAAGGTAATATCGACCAAGATGGCAAAGTTCTTACTGCTGGGAAAGTTGATTTAGGCCTAACTGCTACTCCTAACGGTTTCGCTCTTAATGTCAGTGGCTATAAATATCCAGGCTTAGTAGTCAAAGTTAACGATGATGAATATCCATTAAATAAAGTTACATATCTTGAAAACGACAAAGAAACATATATCTATGGTTACCATTATTTCAATGTCGGTGACAAAATGACAGTCGTGGATAATATTAACAACATTACCTATGACTTTGATGATTTAGAAGATGATGTCCTTTGGAACGTTTATGACTTTGAAAAAGGCACAAATAACGAAATCGTTTTCAAAAAGCAAGCTAGATTCGGTATTGAATTTGATCGTGGTGGTGATAAGAAGATTTCTATCACAAAGACATTCGGACCTTCTCAAACTTTTGAACATTGCGATATTGCTTTCATAGATGGTAGAGGCAATGAAATAATGACAGAGACAACATACGCTCCGACAAGTCCAGAATATGAAGAATTCACATGGTATCTCACTCACGAAAAAGTCGTTAACAACCAAGATATTGTAGATTTCCTATCTATAAACGGCTTAACCATTTATTTCAAGTCTGTTACTCTTGAAGTGGGCGAGCGTTTCATTGTCACGGGTTTTCCTTCAGATTTTGGTGTATTATTTGATAATCTTGTCGATTTAAGAGTAGATGAAGGCGCAATTTCTCAAGACGGTGACTACATAAAAATTATGAAAGCAGGTACATACGAAGTCGGTTACGTTCCATGCTGTAATAGTCTTTACATTTATAGTTCCCAGATTGAAACTAACGATGCTTATGTAATGGTTGGTGGCAATTTTTATCCATTAACCAAAGATGCTGATAACAATGTTACTTACACCGCTCATTTTGAAAAGAATCAATATGCTGTCTTTATGGATAGCTCCTATCAACCAATCACTCCAAATCAAGTGGGAATTTCGATGGGCACACCTGCTCATGCTTCAAGTTTCATGATTTATTTCGACAAAGCAGGCACATTCACTTTGACTTTGAATCTAGAAACAAAACATCTTAGTGTTGATGCTGTTGAGCTTGATCCAGAAGAAACACCAACCGAAATTACAGGTGCTTATTTAATCGGCTCAGGTGGAATGTCCGCGAGAATGGTGAATAATCCAAATGATGCAGATGAATTGATGAAAGAGTATGTTGAGATGAAAGCCTCCTCAGGCGGCACGGTTTATATCTCCGTCTACGATGAAAATTTATCTGGCAATCTTTCTGGAGTAACTTTATCCAGCGATAGTTCTTCTGTTGCGACGACTATGGGCTCACTATTCTATCTCACAACAGGTCCAGGAACATATAGCTTCTATCTCAACAAGAAAACACTTGTTTTAAGAATTGTTAAGGTTTCATAAACATTTATGTTCAATTCTATATGAACATGTGATAATATTTTTTCGCTAAAAAGCAAACAAAGGAGTTTATATCATGGGTAGAGCACATGAAGTAAGAGCAAAAGCAATGGCAGCGACTGCTGCAAAAAGATCCGCCCTCTTTATGAGAGCTAGTAAAGAAATCTATATGGCGGCTAAGTCTGGTGTTCCTGACCCTGAAATGAACTTAGCGTTACGTTCCGCTATTGAAAAATGGAGAGGTCAAAACGTTACTAAAGACGTTATTGATAGAGCTATCCAAAAAGCTAAAGGCGGCGAAGCCGAAAGCTATTCTGAAGGCCGTTATGAAGCCTTTGGCCCAGGTGGTTCCCTCTTTATCATCGATACATTAACCGATAACTCCAATAGAGCGTTCATCGAAGTGAGAACTGCCATCACTAAAAAAGGTGGTCACTTAGGTTCCACAATCTTCAATTTCACTCAAACTGGTTTATTCGTTTTCAAAGGTAACAATAGAGACGAAGTCGAAGAAAACTTAATTCTTTCTGATGTTGATGTTCGTGAAGTTACTGAAGAAGATGGTTCCATTGAAGTTCTCGTTGAACCAGCAGCCTTTGGTCAGGCAAGAGAAGTTTTAGGTGGCATGGGTATCTCTGAATTCGATGTCGCTGAAATAACCTTCTTAGCGAACGATCCAATCGAATTAACAGATCCAGAAGAAAAACGCAAATTCGATGAATTATGCGATATGCTTGATGACTTACAAGACGTCCAAAATGTTTATCACAACGTCAAATAGAATTTAATAAAATTAATTACCTAAGCGGTGCTAAAAACAGCATCGCTTTTTCTTTATAAAAAAATTTTGGACAAATTTAAAAAAACATCATGACTAGTTAAATAGGGGGTGTTTTCTTATGGAAGACAAAACGATTGATAAATCATATTTACTAAATCTACAAAAGATTAAAGAGACGATTAGTGAGAATCGCTACAAGGCACTAGTTGTGGTCAACAGTGCGATGATTATGACCTATCACAAAATAGGAACGATTATCAACGAAAGAAAAGAATGGGGCAATAAATACATTCAAAAACTAGCGGAAGACCTCAAAGAATATGGGAAGGGATACTCTTATCCGCAGCTCAAAAGAATGTCTCGATTTGCTAAAACGTTTACCGAAGATGAAATTGGCTCACGGGCCGTGATCCAAATTCCGTGGCGAACGATTAATGAAATAATGAATAAGTCATCTTCTAAAGAAGAAATGCTATGGTATGTCGATCAAACTTATCAAAATAAGTGGTCAAAAGAAAAGGTTGCTGAGCAGTTTAAAATCAAAGCTTACGAGAGAAAATTAGTTGAACCTCAAGTTTCAGAAGTTGTAAAAAAAGATGAAGAATTAAAGCAAGTATTTAAAGACACACTTTCTTTTGAATTTTTGGGAAAGCTCAAAATCAAAGATGAGAGAGACTTAAAAGATAGACTTGTAGACAATATCATTCTTTTTCTTCGAGAATTAGGTCCTGGCTTTTCTCTTGTGGGTCGCGAATACAAATTAGTGACACCTACAAACAAGAATTACTACATAGACTTGTTGATGTATCATACTAAAATACATGCCTATGTTGTCATAGAAGTAAAAATAGGGGAATTTCATCCTAGTGATATAGGTCAATTACATTTTTATATCAATGCGATGAATGATTTGGAAAAGACAGATATCGATAATCAAACGATTGGTATTTTGCTTTGCAAAACCGCAGATAGTTATGCGGTTAAAACCACATTAGATGGAATAAATGCCCCAATTGGTATTACAAAATACAAATTGCTAGAAGATTTGCCGAATTATCTATTAGAAAAAATGAAATCTATCGAGTAGTTTTTGCAATTAAAGACTTATTTCATAAAGTTGCAATTGACATCACTCGCGTAACCGCGTATGATTTTTATCGGCACAAAAGCTAAATTAGCGAAGTCCCCGGTAAGGTCAAAGTTAGTTTGGTAAAGGAGGATTAAAGTTATGCAACGTCAAACTACTATTGCAAAAAATAACGAAATCCAAAGAAAATGGTATGTCGTGGATGCCGCGAACAAACCATTAGGAAGATTAGCCACTCAAGTCGCACAAGTTTTAACTGGTAAATGCAAACCAATTTGGACTCCAAACGTTGACTGTGGTGACTATGTTATCATCATTAACGCTGAAAAGGTTTCTCTTTCTGGCGATAAGTTGAATAACAAAAAATACTACAATGTGTCTGGTTATGCTGGTGGTCTTAGAACCCGTACAGCTGGTACAATGATTGAAAAGTACCCAGTAGAAATGATGGAAAGATGCATCCATGGCATGCTTCCAAAAGGCCGTTTAGGTCGTCAAATGATTAAGAAATTATTTGTCTACGCTGGTCCAGAACACAAACAAGAAGCTCAAAAGCCAGAAGCTTTAGAGCTCAAATTCTAGGAGGTCAAAACAATGGCAAAGAAAGCTGATCTTCAATATTACGGCACAGGCAAAAGAAAATCTTCAATCGCACGTGTTTATCTCGTCGCTGGTTCTGGCAAAGTTGTTGTCAACGGTCACCCAGTTGAAGAATATATGCCATACGCCACATTAATTCTCGATTTAAAACAACCATTAACATTAACCGGTACAGAATCTAAGTATGATGTCCGCGCTGAAGTTAAAGGTGGTGGCTTCACAGGCCAAGCTGGTGCTATCCGCTTAGGTATCGCCAGAGCCTTATTAGAAGCCGGTTGCGATCGTGCAGTCTTAAAAGCTAACGGTATGGTCACTCGTGACTCCCGTAGAAAAGAACGTAAGAAATACGGTCTCAAAGCTGCTCGTAAAGCACCACAATTCAGCAAACGTTAATCGTTTACTTATCAAGAAAGAGAAGAGGAAGCACACGCTTCCTTTTTTCTTTTATACTTAAATAAAAAAGATATTGTTTTTAATTGTGCATTATTGTATATTATTAGCGCTGTCTAAAAGGCAGATGGGCCCATAGCTCAGTTGGTTAGAGCGCGCCCCTGATAAGGGCGAGGTCGGAAGTTCAAGTCTTCTTGGGCCCACCAAGCGCGCTTGTGATATAATAACCTTTATCAAAAGAAGGAGGTTTTGCTTATGAAAAAAGTCAAAACACTTGGATTATGCTTATTAATGCCTGCTCTTTTATTGAGTTCATGTTCATTCTTTAACAATGGTGGAGATGAAAAATCTTCAAGTAGCATTGTTAATTCAAGCAGTGAAAAACAAGAAGAAAGCAGTGCTGATTCTCAAAACGCCAGTAGTGAGAGAGGTTCTTCTAAAGAAAGCGAAGATAAAGGCTCTTCCTCTGCCACTCAATCAAGTTCAGCATCTTCTAGTTCATCAAAAACATATTCTTCATGGCCAGATCCATCTCCTTCATTCGTACCATATCAAAATAAAGTGACAGTTTTAATGTCTGCAGGTTTAAATACATCTAAACCTAATTACAGTGTTGAATTCCAATATGATGATTCATATTTTGTTAGAAATCCTGCTATCTATGATAAAGGTTTATCAATGCTTTCATTTGCCTCTTCTTTAGCAACATCCACTAAGCAAGAAGCCATTGATTTCTTTACTGGTGGTCAATTCCAAGACATCGCTACATATCATCTTGATGAAACACCAACAAGAGATTCTATTGGTTTTGCCTTTGGCCATAAAACCGTTGATACATCTGAATTATTCGCTGTTTCTATTCGTGGCTTTAACTACGGTTTAGAATGGACCAATAACTTCAAAATCGGTAAAACCGGTAATCACGAAGGCTTTGATGGTTCCGCTCAAATCGTCCGTACAGAATTACTTAAATACATCAATTTATATAAAGGCAGCAAAGCCGCTAAGATTTGGGTTTCTGGTTATTCCCGTGCAGGTGCTGTTGCTAACGCATTAGTGTATAATCCAAGCCTATTAGGTGTTAATAATGATGCGATTTACGCTTATACATTTGAAGCACCAGCGTCATTAGATTCTTCTAACTGCAACGAAGACATCAACGTTCATAACGTCTTAAATAGTGGTGATGTGATTGCCGCTGTTGTCCCAAGTAATTACAACATCGGAAGATGCGGTACTGTTTATCCAATCTATGATGAAGATGCCGCTAATATCGTTAAAGCATTCGATGATGGTATTGATTTCCCAGAATTTTCTCCAATTTCTGGTGGTGGCACAACTATCAACAATGACCCAGAATTAGTCAATTATCTTATTAATGCAGTCTATAACGTTCAAACAGATAATGATGACGCTAAACAATGGACTGCTAATACTAGAAGCGAATATGTTGATCGTTATCAACCAGGCTTAAGCTATATCGTTGGCTTAATCTTCAATATGTCCGCTTCTAACCGCAGCAAGATGCTTAAAGATCTCCAAGACCTTGGCATCAGTGCTCTTACTGTTTTAAGCAGTGGTCAAAAGATTTATGAATTCATGAAACCATATTTTGATGATGATGGTATGGCTTATGATGAGGCTACTTTATTAGAAGCTTGCAATGCTTTCCAAAAAGCTATCCAATATTTATTCTTCAACATTTTAATGATGTACATGAGTGAATCTTCAAAACCATCACTCACACGTGTCATTGATATGCATTATCCAGAAGTGACATATGCTCTTCTTACTCACGCACATAGTAAATAATAGGTATTAAATGATTATTGCCTCCAGTTATCTGGGGGCTTTTCTTTTACTTTCTTAACCTTGTTATTGATAAATAAATACGTTTTTGTTATATTAATTTAGCGCTGGAGACTTAGTTCAGCGGGAGAACGCTTCCTTCACACGGAAGAGGTCGTAGGTTCGATCCCTACAGTGTCCACCAAATATGCCGTCTTAGCTCAATTGGCAGAGCAGTTGATTTGTAATCATCAGGTTGTTGGTTCGATTCCGATAGACGGCACCACTAAGTACAATCGGAGGGACACGTCCCTCCTTTTTGTTTAAGCACCTATGGCGGAACTGGCAGACGCGCTAGACTTAGGATCTAGTGGGGCAACCCGTACAGGTTCGATTCCTGCTAGGTGCACCAATTGACACAAACCCCTTAACAAGGGGTTTTATTTTGCTATAATATTCTAGGTGATAAAAATGAACATTGATGAGAATTATTTTAAAACAGACAATCCGATGAAACAGAATTCCGTTGAGGATATTCTTTCAAAAGATGAAAAGATTTTACAAAGATTAAAACCAAACAAAAGGGTTCTACTCTTAGAATCAATTTTCAAAGGCTTACCAATTGTTTTGCTTTGGGTGGCCTTTGATACATTCTTTATTGTCATGATGATTGTTACTGGTGCATTTAAAGAAAATCCGGGATTAATTCCTGCGGTCATCGCTTTCTTTGCGTTACATCTTTTACCTCTTTGGCTTTATATCTTAAATATTATTAAGACTATGGCGGGTGCGAAAAACATCGAATACGTTTTCACTGATAAAAGAATCATTATTAGAAGCGGTGTAATTGGTATCGATTTTAAAAATATCTATTACACTGATGTACAAGGTATTAACTGCAAAGTTGGTATCTTTGATCGCATGTTCAAGGTCGGTGACTTATATATCAAAGCCCTCAATCAAAGTGCGGTTTTGATGAATATCGAAACACCTTACTTCTATTTACAAAAATTACAAAAGATAACATTAGATATTAAAACAGATATTCAGTATCCAAATGATCTTCGACCAAAAGAAAATCATGGCTACAACACAGAATATAAAGGATAGCACTTCTCAAAAAGTGCTTTTCTTTTAGCAAGAAAGTCTCACACGTCCCGCATGTAATAGACCGATATTGCTTGATTTATTTATTGTAGATAAATATATTAGATTAAGAATTAGGAGGGCGTGTTATGTATTTAATTGAAACAAACGATCTTTGCAAGAAATACGGCGATAAGCTCGTTGTCGATCACGTTAACATGCATATCGAAGAATCTTCTATTTACGGATTCGTCGGTGAAAATGGTAGTGGTAAAACCACCATTATGCGTCTTTTAACAGGTTTAGCGGAACCAACATATGGTTCTTATTCCTTATTTGGAGTTCCATATAAGGATCCAGCAATCTATAAAAATAGACAAAAACTATCCGCGATTGTGGAAACTGTTTCGCAAGTTCCAACCATGACCGCGAGAGATAACATCATTTTCCAAGAATTATATCTTGGTATTAAATTAACCGAAGAAGAAAGACAACAACTTTTAGAGAAAGTTCACCTCGGTGATGTCGGTAATAAGAAAGTCAAAAACTTCTCCTTAGGTATGAGACAAAGACTTGGTATCGCTTTAGCGTTAATCAATAAACCAAGGCTCATGCTTCTTGATGAACCAATGAATGGTTTAGACCCAGAAGGTATCGCAGAATTAAGAGATCTTCTCATTACTTTAAACAAAGAAGAAGGTATTACTGTTCTTATTTCTTCTCACATTCTTTCTGAACTTGAAAAAATCGCTAGTTGCTATGGTTTCATTTCACACGGTCATTTAATTGAAGAAATTACCGCAGAAGAATTACAAGCTAAATGCCGTAAATCTCTAAACGTTAAAGTTGATAATGTCAATAAAGCGGAAGAAGTGGTTAAAGGCCTTGGAATTAGAGATTATAAAGCATTTCCAAATGGTGATGTTAAAATCTATGAAAATGTTCAAATTAACAGCATCGTGACTGCATTAAGCACCGCAAATGTCATGGTGTTAGGCATTAATTCTTCTGAAGAATCAGTTGAAGAATATTACTTAAATTTAGTCAAAGAAAGGGAGGCAAAATAGTATGGGTCGTTTATTTTTAGCATTCCTTTTCAAATTAAGAAAAGATTTAACTTTTAGAATCACTCTTATCATCGGCGCTGGTGTCGCTGTGTTCATGACACTCTTATATTTCTTGATTGACCAACTTGCTGGTGAATCATTTAAAGCCTTAACTGGTCAAACAATGTTATTGGTCTCAATGTCACCAGTCCAAAACTATGGCTTTGCCATTCCAATTAACTTAATTAACTTTATCATCTTAGAATTTACCCAAGGTACGATTAGAAACAAGATTATCGCCGGTAATTCCAAATTAAAGATCTTCTTCTCCTTATACCTTAGTGGTTTAGTCTTTGCCTTTGCCTTAATTTCAGTGTACTTAGGCCTTTGTACATTACTAGGCACTATCTTTGGTGGATTTGATTTAAGTATTCCTGCAATGGTTGGTGTTGCAGGTACCGCTTTTGTTGATACTAAGTTCATTCTCCTATCACTCTTAGTCTGCGCTTTCATCTACGCGTTTGTGACTGCTTTCGCGGTCTTTATCGCCACATTATTTAGAGTGATGGGCCCGGCCATTCCAATTGTTGTTATCACATTGATGATTGCTTACTTTGGTGGCTTTATTGTCTCAATGTCTTATGGCGACAACGAAGTAGTGCTTAACATTTTAAGATTTGCGGATCCTTTATACGCTTTATCAGGTGCTTCTTATGATGCTTCGGAAGTGATGGCAGGTACTGCAAATTATCCAACAGCCTACTACGAACAATCCACAATTATTGGTAACATTGTCTCTTGTACAGCCTATTCCGCTCTCTTCTTACATTTCGGCGCATGGCTATTCATGAAGAGAGATGTGAAGTAATCTTATCAAATATAAAGTTTATAAGCGTCCTAGCGATTAGGGCGCTTTTTCTTGCCTTAATCGATACACGGTATCGCTCTTTTTTGTATATGGAAAACTTAATTTTTAAAAAAAGAAAGTCATAAAATTACTTTTTTTAATGGTTATTATGATATTGTGCTATAATCTAAAGGATTATGGACAAACAAGAACTAGAAAAGAAAGTTCAGGAACACGCTGAGCAAGTCGAATCTGGCAAACCAAAAAGTAAGAAAACGACTGTTAAATACGTTATCAATATCTCGTTAGTGCTAATCATTACCGGTTTAGCTATCTTTTTGGCTATCAAAGATGACGCTAGTGAAATCTTTAAAACACTCGCTGGTGCTGATTGGCGTTTCCTTTTGGTCATTGTTGGTATCATGCTTGGCTGTATCTTAGTGAGAAGCTTTTTATACTTTGCTTTTGCTCACTTATTTACTCGCCGTTATCATTTCCATCAAGCCATTGCAGTTGACCAAATCGGTCAATTCTATAACGCGATTACTCCTGGCGCTAGTGGTGGTCAAATCATGCAAGCCTATACCTATCGAAAACAAGGTATGGCGGTATCAAGTGCGGTTTCTATCCTCGCCATGTATTCCATCGTTTATCAAATTATCTTGATTATCTTTGGTTTAATCTCATTTATCATCAAATACGATTTCATTACGGCCTTAGGTTATGTCAAAGTGACATTAAATGATACGAGTTCATTAAACCTTCCTATTTGGCCTTTAACAATTGTCGGCTTCCTACTTAACGTTGGTGTTATTGCTCTTGTCTTCTTAATGGGTTACTGGCATGGTTTCCATAACTTTATTATGGGTCCTGTTGTTTCCCTTTTAAACAAGATGAAAATCGTTAAGAATCCTGATAAGACAAGAGAAAACCTCCGCATTCAAGTGGAAAACTTCAAAATTGAATTTAGACGTTTAAGCACGAACATCCCATTCTTATTACTCGTGGTTGTTTCCTTTACCGCCTATATGATTTTGAAGTTCTGCATCCCATATTTCGTTGGTTTGGCCTTGGGTAACCAAAGCCAGGCTGGTGGTTTCTGGGATTGTATCTTCTTAAGCAACTATCACCAGATGGTGACAGGTTTAATTCCTATTCCTGGTAGTGCTGGTGTTTCCGAATTTGTCTTCTATAACTTGTTCTTAAACGAAGGCAAGATGGAAACTGGCTTCTTCTGCGTATTTATGGAAGAACCACAATTGATTAATGGTGTTTATACTCAAGTGGTTGATGTAGCCGCTACTAGAACATTAGCGAGATCATCACTTCTCATTTGGAGAAGTTCAACATTCGTCATTCCAATTCTCATTGGTGGTTTTGTGGCAGCGTTCTATCGTTCTTCACCAAAAGACGAAGTCCATACAGGAGATATGCCAAACAGACAAACCTTCTACTCCTTGCAACAACAAACCTTTGTGGAAAGATATCATGAAGTTGAATCCTTGGTGGAAACATCACGTCTTTCCCGTAAGGCCATCGTTGAAAAACTCAATCCAAATAGTCGTAAAAAGAAGAGCGAGAAAAAGAATAGAACTTCCCCAGCGGATATCGCCAAACAAGATTACGATGAAGTCGAATTAGACGATTTGGAGGACGATTAATGCGTATCGCCATCTTTACTGATACATATCCTCCATTCATCAATGGTGTTTCAACATCCACTTTTAATCTTGTTAATTCTTTAATGGATAATGGCCATGAAGTTTTAGTCATCGCCCCAAGATCAACAGATGGTAAATTAGAACAAATCGGTAACGTATTATATATTCCTGGTATTTACCTAAAGAAGTACTACGGGTATCGATTAACTAACTGGTTCGCTAATAAGCCAATAAATATCGTCAAGAAGTTTAAACCAGACATCATCCATAACCAAACCGACTTTACTATCGGTGTCATGGCGAGAAGATGCGCTAAAAAGTTAAAACTTCCCATTGTTTATACATATCACACATCTTATGAAGACTATACCTATTATGTCACACATGGCATCATGGATAGATTTGCCAAAAGAGTAGTCAGAGGTTATACCCGTGATTTAGCGAATCGTATGACTGAATTCATTACTCCTAGTGAAAAGACTAAAGAGTATATGCGCCTTGTTGGTTCTGATATTTATATCAATGTCATTCCTACTGGTATTGATTTTTCCATCTTTAAGCCAGAAAAGATTGATAAAGAAAGAACCAAGAAGTTCAAAGAAGATCACAATATCAAACCAACCACTAAAGTGTTCTTAATCTTAGGTCGTATCGCTAAAGAAAAGAGTATGGATGTTTCATTAAGAGGCATTGCTGCTTATCATAATAAACACCCAGAAAAAGATATTAAAATCTTAGTGGTGGGTGATGGTCCATATCGCGAAGAATTAGGGCTTTATGCTGAAGAATTAGGCTTATCCAAAATCACTGACTTTATCGGTTCAGTCCCAGCCTTAGAAGTGCCTTTCTATTACAATCTTTGTGATATTTACACAAGCGCTTCCATTACCGAAACACAAGGTCTAACTTTTATGGAAGCGATGGCGGCAGAAAAAATCGTTCTCGCTAGATTTGACTCTAACTTAACAGGAACGATCATCAACGGTAAAACCGGTTTCTTCTTTACCGATGACGCCTCATTTGTGAACCAAGTTGAAAAGATATTCGCCTTAAATAAAGAACAAAAAGAAGAAATTATTAAGGAAGCAAACGTTGTATTAGATGTCTATTCCATTGAAAAATTCTATGACAACGTGGTGAGGGTTTATAAACGTGCCATCCGCAAGTTCTGGTAAATATCTCATTAAATCCATCAAAGTGTATAAGGATCATGTGACCTTATCTTTTGCGAAGCGTGAAAAATTACAAATTTCTAAAGAAGCCTATTTATCTTCTTATTTATATGAAGGTAAAACTATCTCTAAAAAAGAAATTGATAAGTTAGAAGAAATCACTGCCTTATCCACCCTTCTTAATTACGCTTTAAATCTCATTAGTAAAAGACACTATAGCGAAAGAAAACTAAGAGAAAAACTCAAAGCTAAAGATAACAATAAAACCGCAATTGACGGAGTCATCTCTAAATTAAAGATCAATAACTTACTAGATGATCGAGCGTTAATGGAAGATTTAATCGCTTGGGATGATGAAAGAAAATTCGGTAAAAACAAAACGATTAAGCATCTTAAAGATCAAGGTATTC
>CADCCA010000032.1 GCA_902799855.1 uncultured Erysipelotrichaceae bacterium
ATCCATCCACATTGTTGGAGTTTGAGCAGCTAAGACATAGGCACCCTTTTGTTGACCCTTAACAAAGTGGCTTTGAATCTTTTCGTTACCAAGTTCAGTCACATCGTTACCTAAAATAGCGATATCTGGATCTGTGCCACCTTCGCCTTGACCGTGTAGCCAAATAACCAATGGATTAAGGACACCATCTTCTCTTAAACGATCAGGTTCATAGCCTTTATAAGATAATGTATATCCTTCTGCAGTATGGGTTTTCGCTTCGCCCCATTCTCTTGTGGAAGTCACGATTCTACTTCTAATATTTTTAACTGTTAAGTTTGAGAATGAGTCTTCGCCAGAAATTAAAGTACCGGATTTAATAGATACTTCCGCAGTGATGTTTTTGCTCCAGTCATTCATGCTTGTGTATGAGAAGCACTGCGCGCCACCAGAAGCACTGTAAGTGCTTGATGTGACTTCTAATGTGAAGCGGATGTAATTAGATTCAGTAGCGTTAATAACTGTGCCTTCTTGGTCGCATAAATCAACGCTTAAGATATTTCTATTAGTGCCATTAGTTTTAACAGCGAATGTGACGTTTTTAAGGTCGCTGGCCTTGACTTTACCTTCAAGGTTTAATTTAACGCCTTCAATAGCAGGACCGAATTCGAAACCTTCAACTAAATAGTCAACGGTTAGATAATCATCAACAAAGATTTTTAAAACTTTATCAAAATAGCCTTCTTTGCTGACGGTAATATACGCCATACCTGGCTCATCTGTTCTAATATTGCCATCATTATCAACACTAGCGATATTTGGATTACTACTACGGAAACTGACACCTTCGACTTCGCTAATAACTTTTGATTTAGAACCAGCTTCAACAGTGTCTTTTGATAATGAGGCTTTTAATATTTTTCTAGCAGTTTCAACTTGTTGACCGTTTGATCCTTGACCACCATTTGATGAATTATCACCAGCAGGTTGGCCGTTACAAGCGCCAAGGGTTAATAAGGAAGCCGCTAATAAGGGAAATAATAATTTCTTTTTCATATTCTTAAATACAAGGGGGCTTGGTCAGCCAAACCCCCTATTTCCTTTCAAAATTTGTCTTGATTAGAAAGTGATTGTTAAATCTTCAGCAGATTGGAGATTGAGACAGTCTAAGTTTGGACCACCTTGACCAATAGCTTCTAAAACGATTGTATTTTCACCAGCAACGACATCGACTTCACCGAGAACGACTTCGGACCAGTCATATGTCTTTTGGACCCAGTCAGTACCGACTTTCTTACCGGTTAAATCAATATCGGAACCATTGAAGGAAGCCTTCATGCTATCGTTTAATGTTTGAGCTTGTAAGAAACCCCATTGTGATTTAATGGAAGAAGCCACTAATTTGACTTTTAATTTGCCAGCTTTTGCAGCATTGAATTTAATTGTAATTTTGCTACCAGTAACAAAGTTTGTGACAGCTTTACCATTACTTGCAGATGCTTCATCAACAACTGTTAAGCAGTTGGTTTCATCTTTACCTTCTGGTCTTTCGAAAGTACCGTTTTCTAATTCAGCACCGACGACGACTGGTGGTAATGGATCTGAAATTGTTAAGGATGTCTTAACAGCGATAGCGTCAAAGTTACATGATTGTTGGATGGCGGAGATGAGAATAACGTTTTCGCCTTCAACTAAATCAACTTCACCTAAATCGATTTTGGCAGTTTTGCCACCGGAAGAGGCGTTGAAACCTTTACCAGTTAAATCGACATCAACACCATTGACTTTGATGGATGTATTAGCAGAGATGTCTTGATCGTTATAAACGACTGGGTTGGCATTCCAGTTAGCACTAGCTGTGGAACCTAAGAGTACTAAGGTAGCTTTACCAGCACCACTAGAAATGAATCTAATTTGAATAGAAGCACCAGCAGCCATATAACCAACGGCTTTACCGCCGCTAGCATTGGCGTTGTCTTCAACTTTAGCACCGCCCTCTAATTCGCCATTTTCAGCTTCGGCTAAATAAGCGCCAGAGATATCGGTTGTAGATTCGGCATAGCTCCAGTGAGCTTTGATTGTCATATCAGCGGAAACTTGAATCTTATCACCGGCTTGATATGTGGTTGTAACTGATTGTGGTTGACCCCATTGGTTGGTTGTTGTTGTGGTAACATCCCAGCCACCAAATGTGCGACCAGCAGGAGCGGTGAAACCGCATTCTGGTAAGGTATATTCACCTGGAGCAACTTTTGCTGCGGCCATTTCGCCTGTACCACCATTGGCGTCAAAGGTAATTGTCATTTTGGATGATAACCAAACGGCTTGAATGGTTGTATCAGCACTAACATAAATTTTGTCGCCTGGTTGTTTTTCTTGATTGCCAACTTTCCAAGCTTTGAATTCGCTTTCTGCTGGAGCGGTGAAACCGCATTCTGGTAAGGTGTATTCACCAGAAACGTTTGTAACTGCGGCCATTTCGCCTGTACCACCATTAGCATCGAAGGAAACGGTGTATGTAACTTCTGGAACGTAGTTTGGATCAACGATCTTGATGTAGTCGAGGTTTGGACCTTGAGCAGTGAAGTTGAACACGAATGTGTTTTCACCTTTAACGAAGTCTAATAAACCTAAGTCAACATCATGCCATTCACCAAATGTGCCACCGATTAATGTTCTGCCATCTAAGGAGACCGGAGCATCGTTGAATGTTAATGTCATACATTCAGATAAGACTTGATCATCGACTGTTTGTTCTTGCCAGTTTAAGTTAGCGCAAGAAGCAGCGACGAAGATAACTTTTAATTTACCAGCGGCTTCTGCGGTATATGTGAATGTAACTGAGGAGCCTTCTGATAAGTAACCAACGTGAGCACCACCATGGGCGGCAGTGTTGTTGTTTTCAATTCGAGCAGCACCTGACAAAACAGCGGATTCTGCTTCTAAAATAGTTGTGCCAGCTTGTGGTTTTTCAGTAACTGTCACAGAAACTGTGGCATCTTTCCAACCTTCTTTAGAGACGGTAATTGTGGCTTTACCAGCAGCAACACCAGTCACTAAACCAGAGGTACTAACAGAAGCGATTTCTGGATGATCAGAAACGAAGCTAACGCCTTCAGCACTTGCTGGTTTTGTTAATTCGATTTGAGCTGTTTTTTCTTCTTCAACAGTGAGTGTTGCAGCAGCAACTTCAATTCTTTCTTTAACAACGGCTGGAACCGCTTCAATTTGTAATGTTTCTTGTGTCCAGATGACGACTTTATCCATGTTAGGACCTTGAGCGATCATTTCGATTTCTAAAACGTTATTGCCAGCGACTAAGTCGAGCATACCTAATGAAACAGCATGGAAATCATAATAATTTTGATCATTTCCATCTTCTGGTCCATCAAGGACTCTGCCTGATAAATCAACCGCAACACCATTGAATTTAACTGTCATAACATTGGCTAATGTCATTTGAGCGTTATAAGCCATTGTGACACCGAGTTCAACCTTAACGGCTTTATCGGATTTAAAGGTCATTGTTTCTTTACAGCCTTGTTGTAACCAACCCAAGGATGTACCGTCATCTGTAGCGCCACTATTGTCTTCGACTGGGGAATCACCAGGACCTAAAATGCCCATGCCCCATTGAGTAGCATCCATGCCCCAGAAATCATCTGGATCATAGTGTTCAGCTAATTCCAAGCGGACTTCATATTGCCATTGTCTTTCAGGAGCCTTTAAGACTGTCACTGTGAAGGAACCATTTTCATAGCCTTCTTTCTTGGCGGTGATTCTTGCGGAACCATCTTTAAGAGCAGTAACTAAACCTTCTTTTGTAACACTGACAATATCAGTGCTCTTTGTTGAAAATTCTGCGCCTTCAACACTAGCGGTTAATTGGAGTGTTTCACCAACTTGTAATTCTTTTTTACCATCTGGTGAAGTAATGATGATCTTTTCTTCTTCAACTTCTGAAGAATTTGCAGGATTGCCTGAATTATTGCCACCTGCACCACCACCACAAGCGACTAAACCCATTGTCACGAGTAAAGCACTTGCAATGATTGGAAGTAATGCTTTTCTTGTTTTCATTATATTTTTCCTTTCTCAACAAACACGAACTTTACTAAGGAGGATAAAACTATTCCTCTTAATAAATAAGCATTGTGTGTGCGGAAACCTTGCTATTTGATGAGAGCCCAAGCAAAACAAAGGCCGTCATTAAAAATTTGCAAAGTTTTCCTAAATTCGTACTCATATTAATGAAGAGAAAAACATTAAAAAATAGATATTACATAACCTTGCAACATTTAAGCGTAATCTTACATTTGTGGGTATGAAAAAAGCACGATTATCATTATTTTAACCGTGCTGTTTTCGGTGATTCTAGATGGCGATTCTTAGTTTAAAGATTTCATCTTTAGTGTCATACTCCATCGTGCCGTCATATTTTTTAACAATATAGGCAATCGATTTCGTACCATAGCCATGGTACTTTTTATTTTCCTGTTTGGTTGTTTTAATCGATTTATCACTGTTGAATTCTAATTGACCATGATAGTAATTTGTTTCTTCAATTACTAAGATGCCTTGCTTATTAGAAGCGGTCAAAGTGATGACACGGTGTTCCTTTTCTTGAATGTTTTCTGTCGCTTCAATCGCGTTATCGATGATGTTGGTGAGGAGGAAATATACATCCGATCCCGCTAAATCTTTGAAGGCATCACCATCCACTAAGGAAGTAAATTCAATACCAACTGAATTACAGTAGATTAGTTTATCTTGAATCAAAGCGTCGATATTGACGTTACCGGTTTTAACAGAACTATCATAGAAATTGAGTGACTCTTCTAGCATGAGGAAGTCCTCATCGGTTAATTCGCCTTTTTTGTCTTTCAATCTTCTCAATTCTTTTCTTAAATCATGACATTTCATGTTGATGAAGTTGATGTTATTTTCCATCATTTCTTGTTGTCTGATTTTGGAATTAAGTGTTGCTTTGATAATTGTGGTTTCTTGACGATGTTCCACTACTTTGAAACCACCGACAACTAAAACATCAAACATAATACAGAACACAATTAATGTAGCAGAGATAATTCTTCTTAAATCCCCGTTCCAAATATGTTGAGCAACATAGACATTTGCGACGTTGACTATTGAATAAACGAGAATACCAAGGATAATAATGTAAACCTTACCGATGATATATTTTGAGTACTTAACATAAAGTCTAGCAATGAGGAAATAACAACCAACATATACCGCTATCTTGATGTTATATAGGATGAGTTTATAGAAGAAATTATAAGCATTCATATCGCCTTGAACCGCTTTATAAATCTCACCGTTTAAACCGGTATCCAAAATAATGGTGCCAAATTGATACGCCATATGTTGGAACGTATATGCTACAGAAAGAAGTAGCATCAAATTAAGTGGTTTGATCTTGTAGGCAAATAATGCGCCACCAAAGATAGTGATAATTGGAATGGTATAAACCGCAATATTGAGCACTTCGTTCCATTGTTCTGGTTTCACAAAGAAATATAAGCCAATGATGTTAGCGGCGGCGCCACTACAGGCAATTAATAAACCCACAGGAATAGCGATGTATGGTTTAAATCTAAAGGTGAGCCTGTGCTTAATAAGCATAACGACCGCCACCAAGATTTCGACGGTGAAAGATATGAACATTTCTAATAATGTATTAAGATTCATAATTATTCGCCCTCCTCCATCACGTATTTTTTAAAGCTTTCCATAAATCCTTTTTTCTTAGGATGTGAAATCGCTATTGTTTCATTGTTAACTAATAGAATGTCGAGTTTCTCAACTCTTTTAATTTTTCGAGCATTTACCAAATAGCAGGAATTGCATCGTATGAACCAATGCTTTTGTAATTGTTCTTCGTACTTTTTAAGCGTACCCGATGTCGTTATATCGTCACCGGTTAAGAGATGGAAGATAATATCGTGCGATATAACCTCAACATATAGTACATCGTTAACATCAATTTTATTGAAGCCACCTTCATATGGAACGACAATGAAGAAATTATCTTTCTTGCCTAACTTCTTCATGACTCTTTCTAGTCTCAAATAGAAAGATGCATACGATAAAGGCTTTAAGACAAAGTCGATTGCATCGACTTCATAACCAGATGTCGCATATTTTGCTAAATTTGTAGCGAACATAATAATGACTTCTTCATCCTTTTCTCTCACGCTTCTTGCGACATCAATACCATTTAAAGCGGATAAGTTGATATCAAGAATGATCAAGTCATATTGACTTTTGAAACGCATTAAAAACGCGTCACCACTAGCGAAAGTTTGAATATCAAATTTGATATTTTTTTCTTTGCTGTAACGATTAAGTAAATTAAGACAGTTATTTAAATCGTCAGTTGAATCTTCAACGACGGCAATGTTGTAATGTATTTCACTCATTATGATGATTATAGCATCTTTTGATGCCTAAACAAACAAACCCCTCCTCCAAGTGCGGATTTGGGGTTTGTTTTAATGGTTGTCTAATTAGCTATTTGTTTTAATCACTTCTTCGATATCAACAGCCTTATAATCTTCATCTGTCCAGACGTTGTTGGAATGAGCACAAGCGTAGAGGATGTTCTTGGCTGCTCTTCTAATGAGGATTGGACCATCGTGTGGAAGGAGTGAACGTAATCTACTTGGTTTGTTGTTGTTGCCTAATTGACTTGGCGTTAACCACAAGTCATTACCAGCAACTAAACCGATATTTGTAGCCATATAGTCACTACCAGCATAGTCAGTAACGACGACACCATGGAAGCCCCATTCTTCTCTTAAGAGAGTGGTTAATAAGGCTTTATTACCACCAGCCCACCATGAACCGACACAGTTGAAGGAGGACATGATACCAATGCCACCTAAATCAACGTAGAGTTCAAAGCCACGAGCGTAGATTTCTCTAAGAGCTTGTTCGGTTGCCCAAACAAAGACGCCAGAACGATTTCTTTCTTGTTCATTGCATAAGAAGTGTTTGGCATAGGAATAAACGCCATATTTTCTACAACCTTGATCTGTATGACCCGCCATTAAACCAGCAATGAGTGGATCTTCTGAATAATATTCGAAGTTTCTACCACCAAATGGTGAACGGTGAGTATTGATGCCAGGAGCATACCAACCTGTTAAGCCACGAGCGGCACCTTCACGACCGATGGATTCGCCCATAACTCTAGCGATGTCTGTTGACCAAGAGCAGGCAAC
Source organism: uncultured Erysipelotrichaceae bacterium (assembly GCA_902799855.1). Next base: position 7,224 of record CADCCA010000032.1, read on the forward strand.
GACGACTTCACTTGGGTGACCTGTACCAGAGTGGAAGGCTGAACCAGGACCATCGTAGTCAACCGTTTGTGTTTTGCCAATGCTATTAACAGCAGCGGTTTGGAAACCACCGTATTCGATGAGTTTTTCCATATCGCCATAGGACATTTGATCTAATAAGGATTCCCATTTTGGATCATCCCAATCAGCATCTTTAAGATCTCTAAGAGTTAAAGTACCAGCAACTTCTTGTTGTTTCACTTCTTCATTGATTTGATTGTCTTGAAGTGTGAATGAATTTGGACCAGAGTTGTTACTTGCACCACCTGGGAAGTGGCTAGCATTACTTGCAGAAGCTCTATTGAAATCAGCGGTATTCTTCCATGTGCCTTCAAAGTCACTTCTTGATAAGTAAACATTCTTTTCATCTGTGCCACCAAATTCGACATCTTGGAAAATGTTGGCGTATTCTTTACCTGTTTGATAAGAGGTTTTGAATTCGACATCTTCAGCAAGTGTATAGGTCTTAGCGTTTTCTCTACCGTGGACACTTGTTTGAGCGAGATCCCAAACATTTTCTCTAATAGAGAATTCATAATCACCTTTTTCTAAAACATAGTAACCTTTTTCGGTTGACCAGGAAGCGATATCTCTAAATTTGAATTCTAATTTATAAGCTTTTGTTTCACCTGGTTCGATGATGTTTGTCTTTTGGAAAGAAGATAAGGAATAATATGATTTTTCAATACCACCTGGGGTATACGGAGCATGTGTATAAAGTTGAATGACATCTTTACCTGGAACACTACCGGTATTTTTGACTTCCACTGTAACTTCAACTTTTTGTTGTTCTTGATCAACTTTGAATTCAGCAATGGATTTGTCGAATGTGGTATAGCTTAAACCATGACCGAATGAATATTGAACTTCATCATCATAGTCGATGTAGCCTTCTTTAGCGGCTGTAACGTAATAACGGTAACCAACATAGATACCTTCGTGGTAGTTGGTGAACGTTGCACCTCTAGCGGCACCAGAGGAATATGTTAATGTGGTGTCATTACCAAAATTTTGGTAGGATGGCGCACTCTTAACATCGTATGGCCATGTATCAACTAAGTGACCAGATGGGTTAACTTTACCTGCAAGGATTTCAGCAATAGCTTTTGTACCAGTTAAGCCTGGGTGACCCATGTAAATAGCAGAATCGATTTCAGAATCATCTAAGAATTCAGCTTCGATGACTGTTGGAACGTTCAATAAGATAATAACTTTTTTGAAGTTCTCTTTGAGCATATCGATGGCAGCGATTTCATTAGTCTTTAATTTTAATTCTGAATAGTTCATATCTTCGTCTTCAGAACCACGTCTAGTAATACAGAAGATAGCGGTATCAGAAAAATCTAGAGCATTTTCTAACAAAGTTTGACCATCTAATTCATCAAATGGTGTTTCATAAGCACTGACTGGTGGTTCATAATCGTATGGTGCTTTACTGTCAACAATTTCAGGATAATTATATTTGTTGAAACCACATTTAATATTGTAATCACTTGGTGCAACAGAAATTGTTCTTCTATTACTACTGTAGTAGTTCTTAATCATGTTGAAGAGGTTTTCATTGATTTCAAAGCCTTCATCCTTCATTGCTTGTTCAAGTTTTAAAGCGGTTCTTGGGAACGAAGAAACACGACCATCGGTTTGGAATGAACCAGAACCACCATTACCATAGAACAAACCATAAGCACATGAACCGAAGATGTTCACTTTCTTATTTTGTTCTAAGTTAATTGGTAAAACATTGTGTGTGTTTTTGAGTAAGACTGTACCTTCTTCTTGAATGGTCACAACGTTCTTTTCCGCTTCAGCAGCGGCTTGTCTTGATGTTTCAGTGTCAATAATATCAACATGGCTACCGTTCATTGTGAACACTAAGTTAGCAAAAGCGGCAGATGGCAAGAATGATGCTGCAGCGGAGGAAATAAGGGCTACAACAGCGACAACTGGAATTAACCAGCCTCTTAATTTACGCCATGTAATGACATTTTTAACAGGGGTTGTTGCTTCTTTAGCAACTGCTTTCTTATCAGCGCGTGGGGCTTGTTTGTATTTGTCTAATGTTTCCTTATCGCCTTCTTTAAATTTCATACGGCCAAAAAGCCAGTTGAGAAGGAAATAAGTGCCAACTAGAGCAATAGCGGCCACGATTAAGATGATTAAACCAATCCACCAATATTCAAAAATTGAGCGGAGAGAATAACCAGCAATAAACGGCTTATCTAAGAAAGACTCTAAGACACGTAAATTCATATTTGAATCTCCTTTACATATGTGCGTTAAAGCATAGAAAAGTCAAAAATATTGACAAAAAGCTATGTTTAACAAGTTCGCTATTAATATAACAAGGAAAAATAAATAATAGAAAGATAATTCATAACTTTGCATTTTATGAGCATAAACTGAAATAAGAATTTAGGAAAATAGCATAAAAAAACCGCTAGCGGGGGAACGCTTGCGGTTATAAAAGCTCGTCAGCTTTTTGCGGAAGGAGATTATAGAATACGTTATGCAATTTGCACAAGGTGTTCCTTTTCGATTTCTTTTTCTGTGTGTTTCTTAATGTTGATGGTAAGGACACCGTTTTCTAATTTAGCGGACACGTCACTTAATTTGACGGTATCACCAACATAGTAGGAACGTGAATATTCACCGTAGCTTCTTTCGCGACAGATGTATTCTTCTTCGTTTTCTTCCTCTTGGTTAAGAGTGGCGGACACTTTAAGATAACCGTTTTCCAAGGTGATCTTTGTATCTTCCTTTTTAACTTCAGGAAGTTCAATCTTCATTTGATAATTCTCTTTTGTTTCTTTGATGTCTGTTTTCATCATGTGTGATACGGAACAGTTGTTTGCTCTAAGGAAAAATCTGTCGAAAAATGGATCATAAGTTGTAATATAATTTTTCATAATTTTTGCCTCCTATATTACTTCTTTTAGCACTCTAACTCTTCGACTGCTAACACCAATATAGTAGATTAAAATTAGCACTCTGTCAATAGGAGTGCCAAAAAATTTTTAAAATATTTTATTTAGATAAATTTATTTATCTAATTTTTTTAATATTTCTTGTAATTCTATGGGTAAATCACAAGAAAATTCCTTATTTTTGAGGTAATTTAATGGTCCTTTTATATCTAAAAATTTCAATTTATAAGCATGTAAAAATTGATTTTCAAAGTTAAATTCGCGCTTAAAAATGTTATTAACTTTATAATCACCATACTTAATATCGCCTACAACATGATGACGGATATATGACATGTGCGCTCTTATTTGGTGTGTACGACCTGTGAGTAGCTGCACATCAAGCAATGTATAATCCTTATATTTTTCTAATACGTGATATTTGGTAATGGCAGATTTAGCACCACTTTTAAGAGGGGCTACTACCATCTTTTTGCGTTCGAAACTTTTTCTAAGCGGAGCGTCCACCACTCCGTCTTCTTCAATTTGACCAGTCACCAAAGTGATATAGTGTTTTTCAATTTGGGTATGGTCGTTGAAAATCTTGCCTAGTTCATCCGCGGTTTTCTTGTTTTTTGCGAAAACACATAGGCCTGATGTGTCTTTATCCAAACGATGCGCTGGCATCGCGGCCATTTTTAAATATTCACTGACCATTTTATCTAAAGAATCATGCGATTCAATCCATCTCCCTTATTTTTCCTTATTTATAGGTAACACGCAAAAGATTTTTACGTTTTTGGTTTAGATATGGCTGTATTTTGAATATAATGTATTCAACGTGAGGTTATTATTATGTCTAAAGCAGATGAAATTTTCGTAGCCAATATAAAAGATATTCTTGAAAACGGTTTCTGGGATACCGAATTAAATGTCAGACCACATTGGGAAGATGGTACTCCAGCTCACACCGTTAAAAAATTCTGCATTGTGAATAGATATAATCTGCAAGAAGAATTACCAATCTTAACTATTAGAAGAACGGCTTTTAAAAGTTGTTTAGATGAACTCCTTTGGATTTGGCAAAAGAAATCCAATAACGTTCATGATCTTAATTCTCACATATGGGATTCATGGGCTGATGAAAATGGTTCCATCGGTAAAGCCTATGGTTATCAATTAGCGAAGAAATCCATTTACCCAGAAGGTGAATTCGACCAAGTTGATAGAGTCTTATTCGATTTAAAGAACAATCCTCAAAGTAGAAGAATCATGACCAACATCTATAACTTTGAAGATTTACATGAAATGGGTTTATATCCATGTGCTTATTCTATGACATTTAATGTCAGTGGCGACACTCTTAACGGCATCTTAAATCAAAGAAGTAACGATATGTTAACAGCAAACAACTGGAATGTTCTTCAATATTCTTTATTGCTTATGATGTTTGCCCAAGTATCTGGTTTAAAAGCTGGTACATTAGTGCACGTTATTGCTGACGCACATATTTATGACAGACACATCGATATCGTTAAAGAAGTGATTAACAAACCACAACATAAAGCGCCTAAATTAAAAATGAATCCAAACGTTAAAAACTTCTATGATTTCAAGGTGGAAGATTTTGAACTCATCGATTACGAATACGAACCATTAGATAAGAAGATTCCGGTGGCTATTTAATATGATTATTTCCATTCTTAACTGCGATAAAAAATACGGTATTGGTAAAAGAAACGGTCTACTTTTTTCTTTACCAAAAGATATGAAGTTTTTCCGTGAAACAACTTTAAACCACGTTGTTTGTATGGGTGAAAATACTTTATTATCCTTCCCAGGCAGTAAGCCGCTTAAAAATAGAACTAGTATCGTTTTATCTCAAGATCCTACTCATAACTATGAAGGCGTAGTCAATGTTCATAGTTTTGAAGACTTCTTAAAAAAGATTAAAGAGTACGAAATAAGCGACACGGTATTCATTATTGGTGGCGCTTCTATCTATAGACAAACCCTCCCATATGTTGACGAAGTCTATTTAACTAAGGTCAATGCTGATGGAGGAGCGGAAGTATTTTTCGTTAATTTAGACGAGGAAAAAGACTTTGAACTCGTCAAAGAAAGCGAACCAGAAATGGATGGGGACTTAGAAATTAAATTCACTGTCTATAGAAATAACAATAAGAAAGAAATTGCTTAATATGAAAAACAACATCTATCCAAAGAACTATCAAAGCCTTTTAAATTTGGTCGATACTCAAATCGCTATCAAATTAATTAAGGATACATTTGAAAGAGAACTCGCTAAAGAATTAAATCTTATGCGTGTTAGTGCGCCTTTATTCGTGGAACCAGAAACTGGTTTAAACGATAACTTAAGTGGCTTTGAAAAAGCTGTGTCTTTTGAAGTTAATGAAGATGAAAAGAATTTAGAAATCGTTCAATCATTAGCGAAATGGAAAAGATATGCTTTGAATAAATATAATATCGATGGCCTATACACCGATATGAACGCGATTAGAAGATTTGAAGATTTAGATAATCTCCACTCCTTATATGTTGACCAATGGGACTGGGAAAGAAGATTAGCCCCAGAAGAAAGAAAAATGAGCACTCTTAGAAGAGTGGTTAAAAGAATATACAAAGCATTTATTAAGACATACAACGCTTTAGTCAAAAGATATCCAGTGTTACAAAATGAATTCCCAAAAGATATCACATTTGTGACCACTAAAGAATTAGAAGCTAAATATCCAAGCCTTTCTAGAAAAGAAAGAGAAAACGCTATTTGTAAGGAATACGGTGCTGTGTTTCTAATTGGAATTGGCGGTAAATTAAAAGATGGAAAACCACACGATTCTCGTGCCGCTGACTATGATGATTGGAAGATGAACGGTGACATTTTACTTTGGTACGAACCACTTCAAATCGCCTTTGAATTATCCAGTATGGGTATTAGAGTTAACAAAGAATCCTTATTGAAACAAATCAAAGCCAAGGGTGAAGAATATAAACTCGAAATGCCTTATCATAAACAAATATTAAATGAAGAGTTACCACTATCAATTGGTGGAGGTATTGGTCAATCTCGTTTGTGTATGTATCTACTTAAAAAAATCCACATCGGCGAAGTTCAATCTTCTTATTGGCCAGATGAGGATATTAAAGAATTCAAAAAATATAACGTCAATCTCTTATGATTGGCGTTTTTTGTTAATTAGATATTTAATCCAAACGATTAAGAAGTGAATCGCGCATCCAGTAAAAACATAACAGAACACTACGATCAATGTCCACACTAGATGGTGAACGTTTTCAGAAATGACTTTTAATACTGGGAAAGTATGACCATCGTAGAAATAGAAATAGTCACATCCTGTAATCGCATCAAATATCCACATAATTAAACCTAAAATACCAAACAACGCTAAACCGAGTCTGATATCTTTGATTTGTAAATCGTAATAGTTTGTTACCACCATGATGAGCGGGACAATAACAATAATGCTGTGTTCCACTAGTGATTGCACACCAGCAAAAGATAAAGCAGAATGACCAACTGGTGGGCAGCCCACAAACAAAGTGATAAAACCAATAATCATATTGATAACCACCAAGAAATTAGAGGCGGCTGTTTTAATAATTCTATTCTTTGAGAAAATAGCGAACGGAAAAACATATAGGAACATTAAGCAACTGTGGAAAGGAAGCATTCCTTCTAGCACAAATGGATGGTTAGTTGGATCAATCGCACATAAAGCGTATTCCACGCTGTAATAAAAAACTTCCACAAATACCGCTACTGCCCATAAACAAATAAGGACAGTCTTAATAGTTTTCTTTTCTTTTTTCCTCAAGATAAAGCAAAGCGCTACTCCAATTAAAAGAGCGATAACCACGAATAAGATGTGGTCCAATTTGAAAGCGTATTTTGGTCCTG
>CADCCA010000033.1 GCA_902799855.1 uncultured Erysipelotrichaceae bacterium
ATCTTAACATTTGATTTTATGAGTGAAGGACGCCGCTACTACAAGGTGGTATTCTTCAATCAGCAATATCTTGCTAAGATGCTTAAAATGGATGAAATATATACCCTTGTTGGCATCTTTAATTTAAAGAGAAATGAAGTCGATGGACAAAGAATTATTAAAGGTGAAGTGCCTAATGAAGAGAGGTTAAAGCCAATTTATTCTTTACCAAGTGACTACGCTAATCATTTATATGCTGGGCTAGCGAGTAGATGTTTAAAAGAATTAGAAGGTAAAATCTTTTCAACTGTGCCGTATGATTATCTAAATAAATATCGCTTAGTTAATAAAGAAGTCGCTCTCAATTGGGCACATCATCCTCACGATTATGAACAAATCCGTCAGGCTTTGAGACATTTGAAATATGAAGAAGCTCTTCTTTTCTCACTTAAAAACCAACTAATTCGTGAATCGAATAAATCTTTAAGCAAACTCAGAAAAGAACCGATAGATTTAGATATATGCACTCCGTTTATCGATACCCTCCCTTATAAATTGACTAAAGATCAGGAAGAAGCGAGTAGAGAAATCATCGAAGACATGAACCAAAACGCTTTGATGTATCGTTTACTTCAAGGCGATGTTGGTACAGGTAAAACTCTTGTCTCATTTATCGCACTTTATGCTAATCATTTAAGAGGCGATCAAGGTGCTTTGATGGCGCCGACAGATGCTTTAGCGAGACAGCATTACGCTAACGCTGTTAAGTTATTTAAAGACACAAAACTTAAGATTGCCTTATTACTTGGTTCCACGCCATTAAGCGAAAAAAAACAAATCAAAGAAGATTTAAAAGAAGGTTATATCGATATCATCATTGGTACCCATGCTTTATTCACCAAAGATACGATTTATTCTTCTCTTGGATTAGTGGTTATTGATGAGCAACATAGATTTGGTGTTAACCAAAGAATCGCCCTCGCTAACAAAGGCGAACACGCTGATTTATTAATGATGTCAGCGACCCCAATTCCTCGTTCATTAGCGTTATCCATTTATGGTGATTTAGATATCTCTACTTTATATTCTTTCCCATCCACAAAAAGAGATGTTAAAACCTTCATTACCGATAGTGATGATAAAGTCATTTTTGAAACAGTTGATAAAGCCTTAGAAGATAATAAATCCGTTTATGTCATCGCTCCTTTAATTGATTTCAGCGAAAATGGTAAGTTCTCTGTTGAGCAACTTTACGCTCGTTATGTTCTTAGATATAAGGCCAAAGTTGGTTTATTACACGGCAGAATGAAGCAAGAAGAAAAAGAAGAAACATTGAATAAGTTCTACTCTGGAGAAATCAAAATTTTAGTGTCTACCCAAGTCGTGGAAGTTGGTATTGATGTTAAGTCCGCTAATACGATGGTTATCTATGATGCTACTAATTTTGGTTTAGCCTCACTCCATCAATTAAGAGGCCGTATTGGCAGAGATGGTTCTAAGAGTACGTGTATCTTAGTCAGTGATGAACTAGAAAAAGATAAATTAGATATCTTAACAAGAAGCGAAGATGGCTTTGCCATCGCTGAAGAAGACATGAAACAAAGAGGCCCAGGTGAATTAACTGGTGTTAAACAATCTGGTATTCCTGATTTTGCTTTCTTAAATATCATTGATGACTATAAGATCTTCGTCGTGGCAAGAGATGACGCTAAAGAGATTATTAAAAATAAAGATAATAAAAACTATCAGTGGATTATTAAACGCGCTACTTCGTTAATCAACCAAGAAGATTTAAAGAAAGCTTAATTAATAAAAAATGATGATAAAAATATCTGTTCTTAATGGACAGTTATTTTTTCTTTAGGAGTATTTGTTTAACCATGCTACAATAGTAAATCGAGGATTTACTTATATGAGAATTGCAGTAGACGCTATGGGCGGAGATAACGGTAGTAAACCAGTTGTTGAAGCCATTAAGGAATTTAAAAAGACATATCCAAACGATGAAATTGTCGTCTTTGGTAAAAAAGAAGAATTAGAAGAACTCAAAGATATCTGTCGTATTGAAGATGCTCCAGAAGTTGTTCCAATGACCGCTGGTGCGTTAGAAGTTATCAGAATGAGAAATTCTTCAATGTGCAAAGCTATCAACACCATGAAAGAAGAAAACTTTGATGCTGTTGTTTCCGCTGGTTCAACTGGTGGTTTCCTTTCTGCTGCAACTATTATTTTAAAAACCATTCCTGGCGTTAAACGCTCTGCGTTAGTGACTGCTTTCCCAACCAAAATCAAAGGTAAGAAAGTCACCATCCTCGATGTCGGTGCGAATAATGAAAATAGCCCAGAAGAACTCGTTCAATTCGCAAAAATGGGTAAAGCCTATAGTGAAACACTTTTTGAAAATAAAGATCCAAAAACTTATTTATTAAGCAATGGTAGTGAATCTCATAAAGGTTCACCTTTGGTGAAAGAAGCCCATAAATTATTAAAAGAAAGCAATTTCCCAGGTTTCATGGGTAACATGGAAGCTAGAGATATTTTAAATGGTGACGCAGATATTATCGTCGCTGATGGCTTCTCTGGTAATGTTCTTCTCAAAGGTATGGAAGGTATCGCTAAAATGATGTCGTCCATGATCAAAGCAAACTTCAAAAAGAACTTGTGGACCAAACTTGGTTACCTCCATGTCAGAGGCGGCTTTAAAAACATGTCTGAAACCATGGATTATAAATCAGTGGGTGGTGCAATGCTATTAGGCATTAATGGCGTTGTTGTTAAAGCACACGGTAATAGTGATGCTTACTCATTTAAAAACGCGATGAGAGTCGCCCATCAAATGGTGGAATTTAATGTCATTAATAAAATTAAGGAGTCTTTAATAAATGAATAACATTGCCACTTTATTAAAGAAACTGCATATCACTTATAAAAACATTGCTCTTTATGAGCAAGCTTTAACGCATCCTTCATATAATGGGGACGCTAATACAAAGCATCAAGACTATGAAAAATTAGAATTCATGGGCGATGCCGTTTTAGGTTATGTCACCGCAGATTTAGTCTATAAAAATAGACCAGAAATGTCTGAAGGTAACTTAACAAAACTTAGAAGCGTTTTAGTATCCACTAAACCATTAGCGGCCTACGCTCGTAAAATCAATCTTCCAGAATATATTCGTATTGGTCATTCCATTACACTTAGTCAAGTTAAACAAAGCGATAAGATTTTAGAAAATGTCTTAGAGGCTTTAATCGGTGCTACTTATTTAGATGCTGGCTTAAAAATAACAGCGAGATTTATCGAAAGTCTTCTTTTAGAAGACATCAAGAATTATGACGCTGATAATTTGACTGATTATAAATCTAAATTACAAGAAGAAATCCAAGCCGAACATCGTGACGCTGTGCAATATGTCACAGTGGCGACATTTGGTCCTGCTCATGACCGCACCTTTAGAGTGCAAGTTAAGTATAACGATATCGTCTTAGGTGAAGGTGAAGGTAAGAGCAAAAAGAAAGCCGAAGAAATGGCGGCTAAATCAGCATTAAGTAAAAGGAGTGTCATCTAATGGGTCTCATTGCTTTTCTCAAAGAAAAATTTGCTAAAAAAGATAAGAAAGTTGATAAATACCAAGAAGGTTTAGCGAAGTCTCGTAAAAACTTCTCTAGTAAACTCAACATTCTTTCTGAAAGATATAAAACTGTTAATCAGGATTATTTTGATGAATTAGAACAAATCTTAATCGAAAGTGACGCTGGTATATCTTTTACCCTTAACGTCATTGAAGAAGTCTTAAATCAAAGTAAAAAAGACCATATCACTGATCCAAAAACCATCAACGAAATCTTAGTTGATAAAATGTTTGTTGGTTATGCGGAAAAAGGTGATATTCAAAACGATGTCGTCTTTAGAAAAGACGGCCCGACAGTTTTACTCGTCGTGGGTGTCAATGGTGTTGGTAAAACTACCACAATCGCTAAACTCGCTAACCGCTATCTTAATAGAGGTAAAAAAGTTCTCTTAGTCGCAGCAGACACATTCCGTGCTGGTGCGGTAGAACAATTAACCACTTGGGCTGAACGCTTAAAGATTGGTATTGTGACTGGTAAACCAGAATCTGATCCTGCCTCCGTAGCGTTCGATGGCATGAAAAAGGCCAAAGAAGAAAATATCGATTTAGTGATCGTTGATACTGCTGGTCGACTTCAAACCAAAAATAATCTCATGCTCGAACTCGCCAAAATCAAACGTGTCATGAGCAAAGAAATCCCAGAAGCACCTCATGAAACGTTCTTAATCATTGATGCAACCACTGGTCAAAATGGTGTTGTGCAGGCCAAAGCTTTCAAAGAAGTCACTGATTTATCAGGTATTGTGATTACGAAGATGGATGGCACTTCTAAAGGCGGTATTATCCTTGCCATTAGAGATGAATTAGGTGTTCCTGTCAGATTCATCGGTCTTGGTGAAAAGATGGATGATTTAGAGGAATTTGACCTTGATAAATACCTCTATGGTTTATGTGTGGAGAATAACTAATGGATAAGATTAAAAAGACGATTCGTTATAATTCTTTGCTCAAGATATATGGCAATCTATTGAGTAAAACTCAATATGCCTTCGCTGATGCCTATTTCTCTTATGATTTAGAGAAGAACGAAAAGATTCTCGACCTCATTGCCAAAGCAAAAGACGCAAGTGGAGAAGAGAAAGTTAAATTATTAGAAGAAGTAGAAAGGATTATTTATAGTTATGGCATTTGAATCATTAACTGAACGCCTTTCTGGCATATTTAAAAAGATAAGAGGCCAAGCCCGCTTAACTGAAAGCAACATGGAGGACATGCTCAAAGAAATCCGTGTCGCCCTTTTAGAAGCTGATGTTAATTATAAAGTCGTTAAAGAATTCACTAATAACGTCAAAGAAAAGGCTCTTGGTCAAGATGTATTAAGTAAACTTAATCCAAGCCAAATGCTCGTTAAAATCGTCCATGACGAATTAATCGAGTTATTAGGTAGTGATGATGCAGAAATTAAATACCAAACCGGTCGACCAACCATCATTATGCTTGTTGGTTTGCAAGGTAGTGGCAAAACCACAACTGCTGGTAAACTCGCCTACTTATTAAAAAATAAACTCAAAAAGAAAGTCTTAATGGCCGCTTGTGACGTTTATCGTCCTGCCGCTATCGACCAATTAGATCAACTCGCTAAAAGCGTTGGTGTTGATATCGTTAACATGGGCACAAAAGTTAACCCAGTTGATATTGCTAAAGCCGCTAAAAAGAAAGCCTATGATGAAGATTATCATGTCTTAATTATCGATACTGCTGGTCGACTTCAAATCGATGAAGCTTTAATGGACGAATTAAATAACATCAAACGCGATGTTGAACCGCAAGAAATTCTCTTGCTCGTTGACGCTGCTGCTGGTCAAGATGCCGTCAATGTCGCTAATGCCTTTAATGATAAAATATCATTAACAGGTTGTATTATGTCCAAATTAGATGGCGATGCCCGTGGTGGTGCCGCTCTCTCAATTAGACATATGACTGGTGTACCAATTAAGTTCACTGGTGTTGGTGAAAAAGTCACTGACTTAGATATCTTCCATCCTGATAGAATGGCGGATCGTATCTTAGGTATGGGCGATGTGATGACACTCGTTGAAAAAGCCCAAGAAGAACTAGACGAAAAAGAAGTCAAACATTCGATGAATAAGATGATGTCTGGCCAATTCGACTTAAACGATATGCTCGCTCAAATGAAACAAGTCAATAAACTCGGTTCTTTAGGTGGTATCTTAAAGCTCATTCCAGGTATGCCAAAGATTTCTCCAGAGCAACAAGAAGCCGCTGAAAGAGAAATGAGAAACTTTGAAATCGTCATTAACTCAATGACCAAAGAAGAAAGAAAACATCCAGAACTCTTCAAATATTCTCGTAAACAAAGAGTGGCCTTAGGAAGTGGTCGTACCATGCAAGACGTTAATAAAGTCTTAAAGAAATACGAGCAAATGAAAGAAATGATGAAGAAAATGGAACAATACCGCAAGACTGGTAGAATGCCTCCAGGTGGTATGCCAGGCATGGGTGGTATGGGTTTTCCAGGTATGTAAAAATGAAGTGAGGAATTTAACCTCACTTTTCTTTTATAAACTTTTTACCTTTTTCAATGGCTTCTTTTTCCCATTTTGGCGTTTCGTCACTATCTAACTCATCCATTAATTTCTTTTCTTGCTTACTTAATGAATAGTTCTTTAATAAGTCTGGACGATACTCTTTTGTGAGTTTAAGCGATTGCTTTTTACGCCACTTTTCAATGGCTTGATGATTGCCAGAATAAAGGATATCTGGAATATAATCGCCTTCGTATTCAAATGGTTCACTATATTGAGGATATTCTAGTAATCCGTTTTCAAAAGATTCGTCCACAATTGATTCCCTAGCGATGACGCCATCGAGTAAACGGATGATGGAATCAGCGATAATCTCCGCACCAATTTCTCCACCAGTAAGAATGAAGTCGCCAACAGAAACTAATTCATCAACATATTTATTAATGCGTTCATCGGTACCTTCATAATGACCACAAATAAGGATAACGTGTTCATAATTCTTAGCGAAATACCTAGCATGTGCTTGGTTATATGTCTTCCCGCGAGGCGAAAGTAAGATAACGTGACTATTATCTTTTTTGACACTTTTTAAGCAATCGATCACTGGTTGACATTTCATGATCAAACCAGCGCCACCTCCCACAGGTGCGCTATCAACGCGACCGTATTTATCTTTAGTAAAATCGCGAATATTAACGATTTCGATCTCGACTTTTTCTTTACTAATCGCGCGTTTAATAATGGAATTAGTTAAAAATCCATCAAAGAATTCTGGGAATAATGTGAGGATAGTTATTTTCATAGCATACCTCCAATAAGATTAATCTCGATTTCCTTTTTGTTAATATCAACTCTTCTAATAAAAGCTTTCACATAAGGCACAAAGAAATCTTCTTTTCCTTTTCTTTTTACTCTTAAAGTGAGTTGAGCAGGGAACTCTTCAACGCGGCTAACAATGCCTAATTCTTGACCTTTTTCGTCTAAAACTTTGCAACCTACAAGGTCTACAAAGTAATAGGTGTCTTTTTCCATGAAATCGTAGTCTTTTAAGGCCTGGATTTCATAGCCTTTGAATTCTAAGGCCTCCTCTTTAGAATTGATTCCCTCAACCTTAACAAAATCGAATTGTCCATTGCTGCGATAATTCTCAACAACGAAAGTCATACGCTGCTTAGTATTAGCTTGGTATAAATAAATTTCTTTTCCTTTTTGATAGCGGTGTTCGGCAAAATCAGTTTTGCTAAGCACCTTAAAAGTGCCATCTAAAGAGAAAGCGTCAGTAATATAACCAAGTAATAAGTATTCGTTTTGCATATTATTAACAAAAAAGAGGATTAATCCTCTTTCTTTTCATCATCAAAAGATTCAAATTTGAGATGGACGTGCTTTTCTTCGCTTTTGCCTGCAACGGAAACAACTTCCCTGATTGCGTTAGCGATGATACCTTTACGACCGATGAGTCTCGCAGTGTCATCTTTTTCAGCAGCGATAATAATTAAGACGTCTTTTTCTTCTTCGTTTACTCTAAGAAGAACGGAATCAGAATCTTCAACGATTGGATCAATGATTGTTTTAACAATTTTCTCGTAATCCATCATTGAATCTCCTATTTGCTTTCTTTTTTACCAGCAACGTATTTAGCGTTAATGCCTTTGCGGTTGAACATAGCTTTAACTGTTTCGCTTGGAACAGCACCAGCGTTTAACCATTTTAATGCTAATTCTTCATCGATAACGGCACTTTCGATACCTTTTGCTGGATCATAGTAACCGATTTGTTCAATGATACGACCATCACGAGCATAGTGACTGTCAGCGGCAACGACACGGAAGAATGGATCTTTATGTCTACCAATTCTTGTTAATCTAATTTTAACCATAATAAATAGCCTCCTAATTTTTATGTCCGTAGCAATATTACTAGTAATAGATAGTAGTGTCAAGTATTTTTGCTTTACATCTATATTCTTTATATAAAAAGTATTTGCAAATAGTAATCTATGTTGTTATTATATTCAAGCATGTTTTATAACATGATACGGGTGTTCCGCTGTCGAAATGAGAATGAACATCAAGAGAACGTTACTTGAAGGAGGTCTAAAAGACTATGAACAACAATTTAGTTAATGAGATCACCGCTAGTCAATTACGTAATGATTTACCAGAATTCTCTTCTGGTGACGAAGTCAAAGTGTCTGTCCGTATCGTCGAAGGCAACAAGACTCGTATTCAAAACTTCCAAGGTGTGGTTATCTCCCGCCGCGGTGGTGGTGTCTCCGCTACATTTACAGTCCGTAAAATGAGTGGTGGCATTGGTGTTGAAAGAACATTCCCAGTGAATTCTCCAGCCGTTGCTTCTGTCCAAGTTATCCGTAAGGGTAAAGTTAGAAGAAACAAAATCACCTATATCCGTAAATTGTCTGGCAAATCTGCGAGAATCAAAGAAATTCTCTAATCGTCAGATTGATAAAAAAGGGGTTCAAATGAATCCCTTTTTTGTTGCGTACACGCTATATATCTCATATAATGAGAAGGATGAAAAATAAGAGTAAGAAACTTAAACCAATATTATCTTTAACTGGCTATTTTCTCTTAGTCATCGCTCTTTGTGTAGCGGGGATCATTATTTTTCATTCTACATATTATGAATTAATATATGTTTCTGGTAGTTCAATGTATCCAACATTAAATGGTTCAGATGATGAAGTAGCCGGAACAGTTGTAGACTTTGGTATTGTTGATAGCCATCAAACCGCGATTGACCACATTACTCGTTTTGATATCGTTTCCACATATTATCCAAGCGATTACGACGCTAGTGGTGTTTTAAAAGTCAGTGCGAAAAAGAAGATTAAAAGAGTCATCGGTATGCCTGGTGATACTTTTACCATCAAAGATGGTTTGTTAAGCGTTAAAAAGGACGAAGAGTTTGTTAACGTTCCTTATAACTTTAAAATCACTCAAACTAACGTCAAAGACACAACTGAACCAATTACATTAGATAAAGATGAATATTGGCTTCTTGGTGACAATAGGACTAACAGCAATGACTGTGGAGCGTTCAATGCCCCAGTCTTAAAAAAACAAATCGCTGGTGTCCTTGTCGCTATCGAAGGAACTGCTAAATTAAAGATCAAAAGCTATCGCTGTGATGGCTGCGGAAAAGTGTTTTCGAAACGCTATAAATCATGTGATAAATGTGGCGGTTGGTATTTCACTGAACAATATGATTTGGTGAATAAAAAATACGGCTGGCCAAAGTTTTTCTAGGAGAGTTATGGGACAACAGATTCACTGGTTTCCAGGGCATATGTCAAAAGCCCTCAATGAAGTTGAAAATAAGGTTAAATTAGTCGATGTGATTATCGAGCTTTTTGACGCTCGCGCTCCTACTTCTTCCATCAATGAAAATTTAGAGAAATTAACCGCTAATAAAAAGAAGCTAATCGTCTTAACTAAAATCGATTTAGCGGACTTAGAACAAAGCAAAAAATGGGCCGATAAATTAAAAGAAAAATACGATCAAGTACTCTGCTTAGATTTAAAGAAAAATAACGCTGAGATACTTCTTTCAAAAGCGGTCGTAGAACTTGGTAAAGATAAATGGGCTAAGGAAATGGCGAAAGGTATGAAACCTCAACCAATTCGCGCCATGATTATCGGTATCCCTAATGTTGGTAAATCTTCTTTAATTAATAGACTTGCTAAACGTAAAGCGGCAGGTGTGCAAAATAAACCAGGCTATACTAGAGGCGAACAATGGATTAAAGTCAATAAAGATTTCCTTCTTTTAGATACTCCTGGCATTCTTCCAATGAGCTATGAAAATAAGGAAAAAGCTGCACATCTCGCCTTAATTGGAGCGATACGTGAAGATATTTTGCCTAACGAACAACTCGGTGAATTCCTTTTAGAATTCTTAAAGAGCCATTATCCAAATAGTTTAGAAAATAGATATGATATCGAACAAATAAGCGATCGATTAACGGTCTTAAACCAAATCGCCGAAAGAAGAAAACTCGTCAATAGTAACGGGGCTAACGATATCGAACGCGCTGAAGCGTTACTATTAAAAGAATTCAAAGATGGCTTATTAGGAAATATCACTCTTGAATGGTATGAGTCTTGATTTTGATAAGCAATATTATAAAGACGGTTATAAGCTAATCGTCGGCTGTGATGAAGCGGGAAGAGGCTGCTTACTCGGTCCTGTTTTTGCGGCTGCTGTCATCCTTCCTCCTGACTTTGATTCGCCCCTTATTAACGACTCTAAAAAACTGAGCGAAAAACAAAGAGAAGAAGCTTATAAAGTAATAGTAGAAAATGCGATTGATTACGCGATTGCTTCCGTCAGTGCTGATGAGATAGATGAGGTTAATATTTTAAACGCCTCACGCATGGCAATGCAAAAGGCTATTGCCCAGTTAAAATCCCCATTTGATTTAATCTTAACAGACTGCATGAAGATGAAAGGATATGATGTTCCGGTCATCGATTTAGTGCATGGAGATGCCTTATCAATTAACATTGCCGCGGCTTCCATTTTAGCGAAAGTATCGCGCGATCATCTTTGCTATGAATTAGATAAGCAATATCCGATGTACAATATCAAGAAAAACAAAGGCTATGGGACTAAAGACCACCTAGAAGCCCTTAAAGAGTATGGACCAGTCAAACACCTTCATCGCTTCTCTTATGCACCTGTAAAAGCCTGTTTTATCGAAAAAGTTTCGCTCTTTTAAAACTTTTTTGGACAAAATTAAGAAAACCTCCTGATTAGTTAAATAGGAGGGTTTTTTATTTATGCTCAATTATGATGGAAGATATTTGCTCATTTATCTTGCAGTCAAATATCAAGGAGACTATAACAAAATTTATCTTGCTATCAAAACTAAAGAAGATGTTCCTTATGAAGAAGCATTAAAAACATATCAATCGCTTAAATGCAAATGCTTAACAATCTTGGATTATGATTATCCGCTTAAACTCAAGAATTCATTTCAACCACCTTTTGTGCTTTTTTATTATGGTGATATTTCTTTATTGCATCACAAAAGGATTATCGCTGCGGTTGGTTCAAGAAAGTCAAATGAAGTGGGGGAACAAGCGGTCAAAGATTTTATGATAGATCTCGCCCCTGGAAATGTTGTTGTTTCTGGTCTTGCTAAAGGTATCGATGCATGTGCGCATATACACGCAATTAAAAACGGGGGTCGCACAATCGCCGTGCTTGGTTCTGGAATAGATTATCCTTATCCATTAAAAAACGAATATCTATATAACATCATCAAAAACAATCATTTACTCATCAGTGAATATCCAGGTTCAACTGTTCCTGAACCCACAAACTTCCCAGCGCGTAATCGTATTATCGTAGCGTTAAGCGACTGCGTATTCGTACCGCAAATAAACGAATATGCATCAGGCACGATGATTTCCATTAATCTAGCGGCTAATCTCGGTAAACCAGTCATCATCGCTCCCCATCCATATGGTAGCAAAACCATCAATAATCGCATTATCGATGAGGGAGCAATCATCGCTATTGATGGAAAGCAAATTAAGGAAGAATTGCAGTGGAAAGATTGAAAATTTTCTTAAATAAAATACCTATTTATTTAATTAAGGAATAAAGAGAAATGTCCATTGACAAGACTATATGGCAAGGCTTATATTTTTGTCTCGAAAGCGGCAGAAAATGAAGTTAGTAATCGTTGAATCACCAGCAAAATGCACAACCATCAAGAGATACCTTGGTGAAGACTATATCGTCATGGCCTCACTAGGCCATATCCGCGATTTAGCGACATCCGGAAAAGATGGTTTAGGTGTCAATGTTAACGAAGACTTCCTTCCAACATATATCATCAACAAAGACAAACAACACATCGTCAAAGAACTCAAGAATGCGATGAGCAAATGCGACGAAGTAATTTTAGCAACCGACCCTGATAGAGAAGGTGAAGCGATTGCCTGGCACTTAGCCCAAGTTTTAGGTTTGTCTGTTGAAACTACAAAACGCTTAGAATTCCACGAAATTACTCGTGATTCCATCGGTGAAGCGATGGCTCATCCAAGAACCATTGATCAAAACCTCGTTTCTTCACAAGAGACACGTCGTATCATCGACCGTATTATCGGATTTAAATTATCCACTTTATTATTCAAAAAGATTCGTTCCCGTTCTGGTGGACGTGTGCAATCTGCAACCTTAAAAATGATTGCAGATCACGATGAAGAAATCGCTAAATTCGTCCCAGAAGAATACTGGACAATTAATTTAAAAATCAGCGCATTTAAACGCACGTTCCCCGTGAATTTGATTTTTGATAAGGATGAAAAAATCACCAATGGCAAAGATGCACAAGCCATCGTGGACCGCATTCCAGAACAATTAGCGGTCTCTAAAATCGAAAAGAAAATCAAAGTTAGTGATAGTAAAGAACCATTCATTACTTCCACCTTGCAACAAGAAGCTTTCTCTCGTTTAAAATTCAAAACTAAGAAAACTCAACTCATTGCCCAACAATTATATGAAGGTATTGAAGTTGATGGCGAACACGTTGGTTTAATCACCTATATGAGAACTGACTCCACTCGTTTATCACCAACATTTGTCGGTCGTGCTACTGCCTATATTACTGAAAAATTCGGTAAGGAATATTTAGGTCACGCGAAAAAGATTAGACAAGTGAGTATGATGCAAGACGCTCACGAAGCCATTAGACCAACAAGTAATCACCGCACCCCTGAATCGGTACGTAAATTCTTAACTAACGATCAATATAATCTTTATAAATTAATCTATAA
The DNA here is from genome assembly GCA_902799855.1 of uncultured Erysipelotrichaceae bacterium. The sequence continues at coordinate 12,907 of CADCCA010000033.1, forward strand.
CCGCACCTTAGCGTCTTTGATGCAATCAAAGAAAGATGAACAAATGACCATCTATCTCGAAGGTAACGGACTCAACGCTAAACTCGATTTAACCCGTACATTATTCAAAGGTTATGAAGCGGTTTACGCTGATACAGAAAAAGAAGAAAATCACTTTGAATATTTCCCAGATTTTGAAATCGGTGAAAAATTCAATGTTGTCACTAAAGAAGCAGAGCAAAAATTCACTCAAGCTCCAGCCCATTATTCCGAAGCCAAGATTGTTAGATTAATGGAAGAAGTCGGTATTGGTAGACCATCCACCTATGCTTCCACAATTGAAACATTGAGAAAGAGAAAATACGTTGATAACGAAAGTGGTATCTTAACAACTACCCAACAAGGTAATTTAACTTCCCATGTCTTATTCAAATATTTCCCAGAAATCATCAACACTAAATACACCGCTCAAATGGAAAAGAAACTCGATAATATCGAGGACGGTAGTCAATCACGCAGTAAAATCCTTAACGAATTTTATTACCCATTCATTGAACATTTCAACGAAGTCAGCAAAGTCATGTACAAAGAAAAATTCGTTGAAACAGGCGATGCGTGTCCTCTTTGTGGCGCGCCACTTGTCATCAAAGAAGGCAAGAATGGTAGCTTCGTCGGTTGCTCTAACTTCCCATCATGTAAGTATGTGAAAAAGGAAGAAAGCGATAAACCAGCCCCAACAGAAATCGGTGAAAAATGTCCTGATTGTGGTGGTAACCTCGTCATTAGAGAAAAGAATGGTAGTAGATTTGTGAGTTGCTCTAACTTCCCAAAATGCCATTTCACTAGAAAACTTCCTAATGAAAACGTCACTCCAAATCCAGAAGAAAATAAACCAGTGAAAGATTGCCCAGATTGCGATGGCTATCTCATCAAAAAGAAAGGTCGCTTTGGCTATTTCCTAGGTTGCATCAATTATCCAAAATGCACCCATATGGAAAAAATCACGAGAAATAAACGGAAGTAATCCGTTTTTTTTCTTATCTTTGATATAATGGTTAGGTATGAATAAACCTGAACAAGAATTCCTCGATCATTTATTACATGTGAGAAATTATTCGCCTAAAACAGTGAATAGTTACCAAGAAGATATCGATCTTTTTTGTGAATATATTTTTAATGAAGGCACATTAATGGAAGATGTTGACATTATCTCCATCCGTAATTTCTTGACCGAAGAATTAGCAAGAGGTGTTAGTAAACGCAGTTGTAAGAGACGTCTATCATCTTTAAGGCATTTCTATAAGTATATGGTTAATGTAGGTTATCTCAAAGACAACCCATTTATTTTTGTCGATGCTCCTAAAACAGAAACTAAATATCCTCACGCTCTATACAAAGAACAAATCCAGGAAATCTTTAAACGCAACGAAGAAAGAACTGATGCATTAAAAAATCGTGATCAAGCCATCCTATATTTGCTTTATTATTCTGGCATGAGAGCGGCTGAACTAGTGGGCCTGGATGTACAATCTGTCTCTATAAAGGAGCGGGTGGTGCGTGTATTAGGCAAAGGCAACAAAGAAAGAATCATCCCATTTACTGGTGAGTGTCAAAAGGTTGTGAAAGCCTATATCGATAAGGAAAGAAAGGACCTCCTTAAGAAAAGTAAGGAACTAACTCCTGCCTTATTCTTAAACGCTAACGGGGAGAGATTGACAACTCGTGGTCTAGAATATATCCTCGATTCAATCGAAGAAAAAACAGGGCTATATGTAGGTTTACACCCTCACGTTCTTAGACATAGTTTTGCGACTCACCTATTAGAAAATGGTGCGGATCTTCGCGTTATTCAAGAGTTGCTCGGACACGAGAGCATTAATGCCACTCAGGTCTACACTCATGTCACGGAAGAAGCGATGAAAGAAACCTACCAAAATGTCTTTCCTCGCGCAAAAAAGAAATAATTCACTTGCATGCACTTACGTGCTTTGTTAATATATTAAACGCTGTGGGCACACAGAAATACACACACTGTGGATTGAACTGCCGTTGTGCTTGGCAATAGCCAAGTGGTAGAGTTCTTCGAAACAGTGGAGGTACAAACAAAAGGAGGCCTAATAATGGCAGAAGAAAAGAAAGAAGTCTTAGAAGAAGTCGCTGAACAAGCTGCTCCTGAGACAGCTGCTAATCCAACAATGGAAGCAGTTATGCATGATCCTGATGCACCAGTTATCACCATGAGAAAGCTCTTAGAAGCCGGTGCACACTTTGGTCATCAAACCCGTAGATGGAACCCAAAGATGAAAAAGTACATCTATGGTGCAAGAAATGGTGTTTACATCATTGACTTACAAAAAACAGTCTGGTGGTAAAGTCTTATTCGTCGGCACCAAGAAACAATGCCAAGAAGCTACTCAACAAGAAGCTTTACGTTCTGGCAGTTTCTACATCACCAACCGTTGGTTAGGTGGTACATTAACAAACTTCAAGACCATCCAATCCAGAATTAGATACTTGAAAGAACTCGAAAGAAGAGAAGAAGAAGGCGAATTAGACCTCTTAAGCAAGGTTGAAGCCGCTCAACTCCGTAGAGAAAAAGACAAATTAAGCAAGAACTTAGAAGGTATCAAGGAAATGAGAAAAGTTCCAAATGCCCTCTTCGTGATTGACCCACGCATTGAACACAATGCTGTTGCAGAAGCCAGAAAACTCAACATCCCAGTCTTTGCTATCGTTGATACAAACTCTGATCCAGATGTCGTTGACTATGTCATTCCTGCAAACGACGATGCAGTTCGTTCCTTCAGCTTAATCTTAGCCGTCATCGCTGACGCTATCGTTGAAAGTAAGAACGGTGTCCCAGTCGTGGCCTATACAAAAGACGAAGGCGAAGCCGTCACCATGAAAGAAGTTATTCGCCAAACAGAAAAAGAAAACGCTGAGAAATTAGCGAGAATCAGAGCTGAAAGACAAGCCCGTCAAGAAGCTTTTGAAAAAGAACAAGCTGAAAGAGAAGCTCGCAGAAACGCTGAAAAGCAACAACGTAAAGCTAGAGCCCCAAAAGCCCCAAAAGCTGAAGGTGAAGAAGCCCCAGTTGAAGCTAAAGCCGAAGAAGCTGCTCCAGCTGAAGGAGAAAACAAATAATGGCCTTAATTGATTTAATTAAACAATTACGTGATAGAACCGGTGCTGGTCTTATGGACTGCAAAGCCGCTTTATTAAATAACGACGAAGATTTAGATAAAGCTACTGACTGGTTAAGAGAAAAAGGCTTAGCCAAAGCCGCTAAAAAAGCTGACCGTATCGCTGCTGAAGGTTTAGCCCTCACAAAGACATGCGAAAAATGCGGTAAGACAGTCATCCTAGAAGTCAACTGTGAAACAGACTTCGTTGCTAAAGGCGATGCTTTCAAAGCTTTAGTGGAAGATGTTGCTGGTCAAATCTTAGAAAACGAACCAAAAGATGTCGAAGCTGCTAAAGAATTAACAACCGGCTTATTCACCGATGCCACAGTTAAAATGGGTGAAAAATTCGATCTTCGCAGATTCGAAGTTATCGAAAAAGGTAATAACTTTGTTTATTCCTACATCCATATGGGTGGTAAAATCGCTGTTGTCGTTGTCTTAGACAAAGAAGATGCTGAATTAGGTAAAGGCTTAGCCATGCACATCGCGGCTAATAACCCATCCTATTTAAATACTGACGCTATTGGTAGTGATGCCATTGAACACGAAACCAAGATTCAACTTGAAGCTGCTAAACAAGATCCAAAACTTGCTGGCAAACCAGAAGAAATGCTCAAGAAGATCATTGGTGGTAAAGTTAACAAATACTTCGCCGAAATGGTTCTCGTTGAACAACCATACTTATTAGACACAGAGTCTGGTAAGAAAGTTGGCCAAGTCCTTCAAGAAAAGAAAGCCAACGTTCTTAAATATGTCCGTTACCAAGTTGGTGAAGGCATTGAAAAGCGCAAAGATGATTTCGCTAGCGAAGTCATGAGCCAAATGAAATAATTTAAAAAACAAAAAGAGACACCTTTGGTGTTTCTTTTTTTAGGAGACTTTTATGGGATATAAAAGAGTTTTGTTAAAGCTATCAGGCGAAGCCCTCAAAGAAAATAGTGACGCTATTTTATCCGCGGAAGCCTTAGACAATATGGCCAAAATGGTCAAAAGTATTTATGAAGCTGGTGTGCAAGTTTGCATCGTTATCGGTGCCGGCAATATTTGGCGTGGTAAGATTGCTAAAGATGCTGGCATGGAACAATTTGAAGCTGACTACATGGGCATGATGGGTACAGTCATTAACGCTGTTGCTTTATCTAGTAAATTAAAACTATTAGGTGTACCAAGCCTTGTCACCAGTGCCATTGGTCCAGTTCCTGAAGTAAACGTTCCTTATTCTCCAGAAGTCGCTGATAAAGCGATGAATGAAGGCAAAGTCGTTTTCCTTAGTGGTGGAACTGGTAAACCATATTGCACAACAGATACCGCTGCTGCAAGAAGAGCGGTGGAACTCAATGTCGATGCCATCTTAATGGGCAAAAACGGCGTTGAAGGTGTTTACGATAAAGATCCAAGAGTGAATAACGACGCAAAATTCTATCCAGTCATTACTTACGAAGAAATGTTAAAACAAAATCTTCAAATCATGGATATATCTGCGATACAATTAATAAAGGACAAAGACATACAGGTCAGAGTATTCAGAATGGACGCTAATAACTTTATTCGTGCGGCCAAAGGTGAAAACATCGGTACTATTTGTCGTAAAGGAGAATAATCACATGGATGAACTCGTATTAGATATGCAAGATAAGATGAACAAATCCATCGAATCTTTAAAGCAACAATTAACCTCTTTAAGAACAGGCAAAGCTACTCCAAGTATGCTTAACGGTATTGAAGTCGATTATTATGGTAGCATGACTCCAATCAACCAAATGAGCTCTGTTTCTGTTCCAGAACCACGCCAATTAATCATTAAGCCATACGATAAGAACGACATTAAAAGCGTTCTCGCCGCGATTAATAAGAGCGATTTAGGAATTAACCCAATTAACGAAGGTACTCAAATTAGACTTCTCATTCCTGCTTTAACTGAAGATAGAAGAAGAGAAGTTGTTAAACAAGCCAAGAAATATGGTGAAGACATCAAAGTCGCTATTCGCAATGTCCGTCGTGATTATGTCGAACTTGCGAAAGACGATGATGCTTATACAGAGGATTACCAAAAGAAGATGTTAGAAGATCTTGAAAAAGTGGCAAGTGATTCCATTAAAATGGTTGACCAAGTTGTTGCTGAAAAAGAAAAAGAATTAATGTCTCTCTAATCTAAAAAATAATTTTATAAAAATAGCGGTAATTATTTTTAATACCGCTTTTTTTGTGTATACTATTTATGGCTTAATTTATGAATAAAGAAAGACGACCAATATTTCAACCAAATGAACTAAGTAACGCGACTGTTGTTTCAATGCGTACTAGAATCATTACCGCTCTTGTCGCTATCGCTGTTGTTTTACCATGTGTCATTGTTGGTGACTGGTCGATTTTCGCTATTATCAGTATCGCAACAGGCTTAGGCGTAGTGGAAATCATTAGATGTGCTAAAACTAAATATTCCAAAGCTTTATACATCATCGGCTTTATCCTAGCCTTATTAATTTTATATTGGCCTTTCTTTAGAAGCATTCCTCTTCCAGATGGATGGCGAATCTTTGATTCTTATGATCATTTATATGTTAGTGCGACCATCTTATTTGCTGGTATTGGCTTAAGTGCGATTACCGTGATTGTTGATAAAAACTTCACAATCATCGATGCTTGCTTTATTTTCACAACCGTCTTCTTAATTGCCTTTGGTTTCCAATGCGCATTATTTTTAAGATATTATCCAATGCACGCCTCTCCTGATAGATGGATTGGCGAGCCATATTTCAATGGCTTTGTGAATGCGGAATCTTGCTTACTATTATTATTTGTCGCCGTTGGCGCTTGCCTTAATGATGCTTTCGCTTATTTCGTTGGTGTCTTCTTTGGTAGAAACAAAATGAATGAGAGACTATCTCCTAAGAAAACTTGGGAAGGTTTCTTTGGTGGTGTTATTCTTACCGCCATCTTCTTAACTGGTATGGCCTTAATCTTATCATTCTGCAAGCACCCAATCTTGGCTGGTGTCATCGATCACGAACGTTGGTACCATATTGTGGCGCTAGCATTTATCATCCCATTAGTGTCTACCGGTGGTGACTTATTCTTTTCTGCGATTAAACGCCATTACGAGATTAAAGATTTCAGTAACCTTTTACCAGGTCATGGTGGTATTTTAGACCGCTGCGACTCCATTTTATTCGCTGTTGTTACTGTCGCAGTTTACGTCAGTATCTTTGCTAACGAAGGCGGAGGCATCCACTTACCATGATGACCGTGTGCCTTTTAGGGGCATCCGGTTCAATTGGCCAACAAACTATTGATGTGATGCTCAAGAATCCTAATGATTTTGATCTATTCGCTTTTTCTGTTGGTAAAAGAACGAGATATATCAAAGGTATTTTGAGACGTTTTCCTCATGTTAAAGCCGTCTGCGTGCAAGATAAAAAGAGTTATAACTATTACCAAAAACAATACACGGGTGTCACCTTTTATTATGGAGACGAAGGATTGAATCAACTCATTGAGACAAGTAACGCTCAAATGGTTGTTAATGCCTTAGTGGGTTTTGTTGGTTTAAAACCATCAATTACTGCTTTAGAGAATAATAAGTTTTTATGCCTCGCTAATAAGGAATCTTTAGTGGTGGGTGGTGAAATCATTAATAACTTATTAAAACAAGGTAAAGGCAAACTTTATCCAATTGATAGCGAACACGTGGCTATCGCTAAATGTCTAGCGGTCGATAACACTAATGTTGATAAAATCATCATTACCGCAAGTGGTGGTCCTTTTAGAAACTTAAGAAGAGACCAATTAGAAAACATTACTCCAGAACAAGCTTTAGCCCATCCAAACTGGAAAATG
>CADCCA010000034.1 GCA_902799855.1 uncultured Erysipelotrichaceae bacterium
CGCTAAAATCAAAAGCCATACTTACGACATTAAAGAAGGCGATATTTATTTAATTAATTCTGGTGAAGTTCACTCCTATGCGCGTAACCCTGTTAGTAACATTGTTTTAGACAGAAATAAAGATAGTGCGCCTTTATTCCTTTTTGCTCAAATCTCTAATCACTGTTTAAGAGAATATTTTCCACAAATAAGAACAACTGTCTTTAATTCTTGTAATCTCGCTGATTACTTGAGTGAAGCGCAAGTTAAAGAAGTTGCGAAATTACTCGTCGAATCCGCTAAGTTATATTTCTTAGAAGAGAATTATTATCCATTACGCATCCTTTCTAATATTTCACGCGTGCTCACGATGTGTTATGAAAAAGTGCCTTATGAAATTATCTCTGAAGCACAAAAGAATAACTTAAAACAAAAGAACTTAAGAATTGAAAGAATCATTTCTTATATCGACGCTAACTTTGAAACACAAATTAGACTTCAAGATCTCGCCGAACAAGAAAATCTTTCACCAACCCATTTCTCTCACTTATTTACATCATCGCCGAACAAGAAAATCTTTCACCAACCCATTTCTCTCACTTATTTACATCACTCTTTGGTGTAACCTTCCAAGATTATGTCAATATCAAGAGAATGGAACAATGCATTAGATTAATGCCTAATAAAGAAAAAACATTATTAGAAATCTCTTATGAAAGTGGTTTCTCTGATCCAAAATACATGAACCGTATGTTCATTAAACACTATGGATATACTCCAAAAGAATATCGCCGTAGAATAGGTGCGGAGCAAGTGGAAATCAAACAAGTCATCCACGAAACCGAGACAATTTATAACGTTTCTGACGCTGTTAACGCTCTTTCAGATTTCGAGAAAAAACATCGCTAGTCATATAATTGTCATACATAAAAAGCACAATAGTAGGTGTTTTATATCTTAAAAAGATACAAAATAATAGACGTAAATTTTATATTTACAATTTCCTTCTCACCTCCAAGTTTAACTTGGATAATCGCTAAATAATCTCCTTTTAAAAGCGATTAAAACAAAAACTTCTGTTAGTTGGGCAGAAGTTTTTTCTTTCTATATTAATTTCATTATATTAGAATATAAGCCCATGGGGTCGTATTGGTTTCGACCGGGAATGGTTAGGCTCTAACTGCAGTCGAGTGATGACGTTATCATCAAAACAAAAATAACTGACAACAGTTATATGAGAGCTCCTAGAGCTCAACAACTCTGCTTAGCTTAATTTAAGCTTCCGACATAGGATCCGACGCTAGGCGCCGGGCAGAGCATCCCTCAAGGTTTTATCCTTTCACGCTTGAGTCGGGTGTCATACCAAAAGGATAGGTAAGCGGAGTGGACTTGTTACCATTACCGAAATTCAGTAAGTCTCGCACGTCCTAGTGAGTCGATATACGAAAGCGTGTTAAATCTTAATATCGTCTAAACTGTAGACGTTATTGAAGAGCCTTCTCGGGACAGGAGTTCAATTCTCCTCGGCTCCACCAGGGTTTTATTTATGCCAGACAATACTCTTAAATACACCCGAGCGGAAAAACTCAAAATCGTCAAAGAACATGTTGATGATGGTTTGTCATACGATGAATTATCAAAAAAATATGGTTTGGCAACTTCTACAATCAAATATCAAGTTCGCTTATATTTAGCGCATGGTGATAAAGCGTTTATCTCCGAAGCTGCTAGAAAATACACAAGGGAAGAAAAATTAAAAGCCATCAAACGACATAACGATGGAGAATCCTATGGACTAATTGCGATTGATATGTGTTTAAGCGATCCTTCAATTGTTAAAGACTGGTATATTAAATATCTCAACGAGGGTGAAGAAGGAATCCAGGATACTTTTTCAAGAAAAGCATATAAACATCATGACGATAAAGTTCTTGAAAGAGAATATAAGAAACTTCTTGAGGATTTGGAGCGAACCAAAGCGGAGAATGAATTCTTAAAAAAATCATTTCCCCAAGTTCTCAAAAGAAGCAAACAATCAAAGAAAAAGTAATGGTTGTTCAAGAACTTAGGGGGCAATTTCAATTATCGTTGCTTCTTAAAACCGCGGGTATTTCCAAACAAATTTATTATTACGAAATAAAGCACATCAACGATAAAAATAAAAAAGACAAATTCTATGAAGATCTCATTTTAGAGATTTTCCATAATAACTATGATAAATATGGTGTTCCAAGGATTACTATCGAACTTAATCACAGATTAGAAGAGATGGGAATAACTCGAGTCAATCATAAAAAAGTCGAAAGATTGATGAAGAAATTAGACATTAAAGCTAGACCAAAGACAAGAGGTTATAAATCATTTAAAGGTGAATTCGGAAAGAAATGTAAAAACCAATTACTAGATAAAAAGATCGATGAAAAAACTAACTTAGTAATTTATTCTAGAAACTTCTTTACTGATAATATTTTTCAAAAAATCGGAACAGATATAACTGTATTCATTATGTCTTTTGGAAGATTATATTTATCTCCGATTATCGATTTTCATAGTCGCGAAGTTTTAGCGTATAACCTTTCTGAAAACCCAAACTATAAGCAAATTCAAGACATGTTTGTTGATTTGATTAATAAGCATGGCGATTCCATCTCAGGAGCGATATTGCAAAGCGATATGGGATGGCAATATCAGATGCAAAAATACCATGACAAATTGGAAGAATTAAAGATAATTCAATCAATGTCTAGAAAAGGAAATTGTTTAGATAATTCTCCAACCGAGAACTTCTTTGGGCGAATGAAAGAAGAAATGTTTTATGGTAAAGAGCATCTATATAAAAATATATCGCAGCTTAAGGAAGCGATTATTCAATATATCGAATATTACAACAAAGAAAGAATTGTTGTTAAGCTAGGTATGAGTCCATATCGATATCGATTATCTTTACAAAATAATTGTAATCTAGTTTAATGTAGGCAAGAGTTAATACCCATTGGGCAAAAGAAATGGGGAAGGTACATGTTTCATACCCCTTTTTCTGGACAAAAATCTGTCAGAGAAAGGGGTTTTGTTGTAACAATTGACAATGATTTATAGCAAAAAAGTCTTTTTTTAAGCGTGCGCATAGTATGTATCATATAAGTGACATTCGATAGGCCAGTACTTGGCTTATTGAAACATATTTAAAAATGAAAGGAAATTCACATGGGAAAATCTAATTTTTCGTCAGGTAAAAACATGGCGAAACTCATTGTTTCGATCGTTTCATTACCTGTTATTGTCGCCGCAGGCATAGCCCTTGGCATTGGCAATACGTGGGCCTTTGGTGATGGTGCTAGTACTTTAACCACCTACCTTACGGTTACAACTCCTGTCGATGTCGACACTATGACTAGTTCATCATCTGGTATGGGCGACGAACTCGCTGTCGAAGTTGAAGGCGAAGGCATTGTTATGCTCGAGAACAACGGAACTCTTCCACTCGACAAAAACTATACTGATAAGGTCTGTGTTTTCGGTCATGGCTCTGTCGACTGGTACATTATGTCTTCCGGCTCTGAAATGGTTGGCACAAAAGGCCACAAGTCTTATGACTTTAATGGCGCTCTCAAGAAAAAAGGTATCGAAGTATTTAATGAACTCCCTGAGTTCTACCTTGATTGGCATAAAGCAGAAGGCGATTCCAATACCATTATGGCGAATTTTGATAACTACTTTCAAATTCGTGAGCCATCTTTGAAAGATGATACTAAATATCAAGAAATCTATGAGCGCGCATTAGAATATAGCGATACAGCTTTCTTCGTCATTTCCCGTCACGCGGGCGAAAACAGCGACTGTCCACATTATCAAAACAAACTATCCTCGAACAATTCGACTCATAAGAGCGGAAGCGTCGTTCAGGATATGGACCGTGACTATCTAGAAATTTCAACTGAAGAAGAATATGCTCTTCGTAAAATTGCTGAGGATTTCGATAACGTTATCGTTATTGAAAATAGCACCAATAATATGACTCTCGATTTCGTCAAGAATATCAATGACGATATCCCTGATGGCATTGATGCTGTCCTCAATGTTGGCGTTACTGGTGGTCAAGGCGCACTTGCTATTCCTGAAGTCGTCTTTGGTGGTATCACACCTTCTGGACATATGACTGATACAACTCCATACCGCCCAGAATATAACATTACATATTATCGTTCTTGCGCTAAGCACACCCGTCACTACGAAGGTGGAAGATCTAGCGACTTCTTTAGCAAAGCTGGTAGAGGTTCTGGTGGTGGTGCTTTCTATCAATACGCTTGCTATTCCGAATATACCGAAGGCATCTACATGGGTTATCGTTGGTTTGAAACCGCTGATGCCGAAGGCTTCTGGGATCAAGAACCTTATAACGGATACGATAATGTTGTGCAATATCCATTTGGATATGGCATGTCCTACACCGACTTCAAATGGAGATTTGTTGGTGCTAATAAAGTCAGCGGTGACGAAATTGAAGCTGATGAAAAACTCATTTTAAAAGTGGAAGTCACCAACACTGGTGAATATAAAGGTAAAGATGTTGTACAAGTTTACCTTACCGCTCCATATACACCTGGTGGCATTGAAAAATCATACCGTAAATTAGTTGGTTATGAAAAAACTCCATTACTCCAACCTGGTGGTATGTGCGAAATTGAAATTGAAGTTGATACTAAAGACTTCAAATCATATGACGATTATGATGCCAATAATAATAATCACACTGGTTATGAACTAGAAGCTGGTGATTATGTGCTCAACTTCATGACAGATGCTCACAATGTTAAAAAGAACATGTCTCCAGTGATGTATCGTACCTATCGCGGCTCAAGTGTTGATAAGGTCAAGTCACTGGTGAAAAAGTTGAAAACCGCTTTACTGGTAAGACCGCTTATGAAGGTATGCCAATTGATGGTTCTTCTGTTGACCAAAACATCAAGTTTGTCCATCGTGACAATTTCCCACCTCTTCTTACCGAATGTGAAGAAAATAAACCATGGACTGATAAACTTATGAATCGTCTTTCAGATCCAAATCCTATTGCTAACTATAGCTTTAGCAAAGCCATGTCTGACACTTGGGATAATGCCACAAAAGACTATTGGGGCAATGAAATTCCACAAGAAAAACCAAAATGGAATAGTGGTGGTTCTGCTAAACTCTTCGATAACGGCAAAATTACTGAACTCGGTTTGAAATGTGGCGCAGACTATGATGCTCCAGAATGGGAATCCGTTCTCAATCAACTCGACTTCAATAATTCCAAATCAATCGTGACTGAAAACTCCAACTATGGCGCACGTGGCATGAGCGAAATCGGCTTACGTGAAAACGGCAACGCTAACGCTTTCAAATTTGAAGAAGGCGCAGCTATGATTGGTGGTGGCTTTGGACAAAGCGATTCTATTAACTGTCCAGCCTATCCTGGTCCAACCATGGGTTGCCAAGCTTGGAACAGAAATCTTACCTATAAACTTGGTAAATCTATGGGTAATGACATGAACGCTTCTGGCGCTGATGGCATCTTCTCACCAAACTGCAACCTCCACCGTTCAACTTATGGTGGTAGAAACTGTGGTTATCAATCAGAAGACCCAATCCTCTCTGGCCGTTATGTTTCCGAAATCATCAAAGGTATCAGCATTTATGGCCGTATGACTTTCGTTAAACACTTCGTGGCCAATGACCAAGACTTTAACCGTATGGCTAACATGGCTTGGATGACCGAACAAACATTCCGTGAATTATATCTCCGTTCATTCGAAGAAGCAGTTAAAAACGGTGGTACTGTTGGTATCATGACTTCCTTCAACCGTATCGGTGGTCTTTGGACTGGTGGTAATGAAGCTCTTATCCAAGGTATTCTCCGTAAAGAATGGGGATTCCGTGGACAAATTATTACCGATATGACTGAGAATAAGACCAATATGGATATCGGCTTCTCATTCCGTTATGGTGGTAATCTTAACCTTGGCGGTGGTAGCACTGTGGCTAATTCAATCGGTACTGCCAGTAATACTCCAGTTCGTGTTCAACTTCGCTTACGTGAAGCCATGCACGAAATCGCTTATGCATACTGCCATGCTATGTGGAGAAATGAGACCCATAATGCTTCTGCTGATCCATCAGAAGTGATTGTCTCAATCCCACCAAAATATAGTTACTTGTGGTGGCAACCAGCGATTATCTCACTCGATGCCTTTGTCTATGGTGGACTTTTCATCGGTGCTGTTGCTTCTTCTATCACCATAATGCGAGTTGTTAATTCCAAGAAAAAGGAGAAAAACGAAAATGAGCAAGCTCTCTAATTTTGTTAAGAAACATCTTATCTCGTCTATCGCTATTCTTGTTGGTGGAACTGCTCTTATAGTGGCGGGTGTATCGTTCCTTGCGACTTACATTAACTATACTAAGTACAGTAAAGACTATGACGCCATGAAGGCAGACCTTCTTGCCAATTCTCCTCAACTTCCTAAAGAAGTAGTTAAGGATAACGAATATGTTACTTATGATGATGCAAATAAAACTGTTAAATCAAGTAAATCATCATATAATAACGCCTGTGTCTTAACGGCTCGTGACGCTGAAATCGATCTCGATGAAGGTACACCAGGATATGCCACAATCAGTGGTACTTCATGGGAAGCCGCTACCGGTTTCAAAAATGGTGGTTCAATCACTTTCAAGATCGAAACTGCTACAAACGGTATGTCTGACATCGATGTTTATCTAGGTTTAGGCGAAGTCAAAAATGTGGCAGTCGATAACCTTATTGACTATATCACCATAAAGGTCAATGGTTTGTCTGTTAATACTGTGGGCTTTGCTCTTCCTAGCGATGGCTCCTTACAACAGCTAGTTCTTAAAGATACCAAGCTTATTGAAGGTGAAAATACCTTAGAATTTGCCACTTCCGTTAGCGACAATAATAACTTTGTTATGCCAGCTATCGCGGCGGTCACATTCTTTACCGATGTTGACTTAGCATAGTCATAACAACACATATCAAAAAATGCGACGTCTCTAGGGATGTCGCTTTTAATATGAGCCTATTAACGCCACACTAGTTGGCGTTTTCTTTTTGTCTATCATTTGAAATCAACAAGACAACATTGCTAACTATTTGCTATTTATAATAAATAGAGAATAAAATGAAAGTGCATATAATTACATAAAGGAGTGTTTATGGAAAACAAAGTTTTCAGAGGCCACCTGATTCGTAAAATAGCAATAAGTAGTGCTTTTGCAGTGCTTCGTTTGGTCAATGTCGAAACAGGTAATGCCAAAAACAACATGGGCGATCGTTTAGCGATCGAAATTGAACAAGAAGGTATTGTTCTAGCCAAGAATGATGACAAATGTCTTCCACTTCAAAAGAGTGTCAATCACATAAACGTGTTTGGCTATCATGTCGTGGAATGGATTCATGGTGGTTCTGGTTCCGGAACAGTATATCCAGGATCTTCACAAAAATTCTGGGGCCTTTTAGATGCTCTTGATGATAGAGGCATCTCTTATAACAAAGATGTCATTAACTATTACAATAACTGGGCAACACCTACAGCTAGAGGGCAAGGCTCTGAATCTTATGGTTCAGAACATAATACCGTCTATCGTTTAACAAACCCAAGCCTATCTAATGATAGTGATTATAAAGAAGTTTACGATAAGGCATTAGAAGATGATACCGATACCGCGATCGTTTGCCTTGGTCGTTGGGGCGGCGAACACTTAGACCCACCACACGAACAAACAAATAATTACAAATCAAAGAAGAAAATTAATACAGAGCGTGGTTATCTCCAACTCACCGAAGAAGAGGAAGAACTCTTAACTGCAGTTGGTGAAGATTATAACAATGTTATCGTTGTTGTTAACTCATCACACACCATGCAAATGGATTTCATGAGAGATATTCCGGGCTTAGATGCTTGCTTACTCGTCGGTCCAACAGGTTCTGTCGGTGCGAAAGTTATTCCACAAGTTTTATACGGCGATATCAACCCGTCAGGTAGAACCGCTGATACATGGCCAATTGACCATAAATTTAATCCAACTTATTACACAACTGGTTACTGGTCAGATAACGGCGATACTGGTGGAGCAGCAGCCACCAACTATTACACTAATGTTCCAAGTGGTGCTAACTTAGCAAATGGTAAAGCTAATTCAGGTCACGGTCACGCTGTTTTCGCTGATTACTACGAAGGTATTTATGTCGGTTATAAATGGTATGAAACCGCTGATGCAGAAGGTTTCTGGGACAATGATCCATATAATGGTTACGAAAATGTTGTTGCTTATCCATTTGGTTATGGCTTAAGTTTCACAAAATTCGATTGGGAATTTGTTAGTTCCGAACCAAGCAGAAATTCCACAGCGGAATACTATCCAGGCGAAATTGAAAAAGCCTTTGTCAAATTAGTGGGCTATCAAAAGACCAAAAACTTAATGCCTGGTGAAAGTGAAATTGTTGAAATTACAGTTAAGACACGTGATTTCTTACAATTTGACTGCTACGACGACAATAGAAACGGCCATGCTGGTTATGAATTAGACCGTGGTAGTTATGAACTTAAATTAATGACTAATGCCCACGAAATTAAATCTGGCACAAGCCCAATTAAATTCAATGTTCCAAACACAATCGATGTGGATGAAGATCCAGAAACAGGTGCAGAAGTTAAACCATTATTCACCCAAGTTACAACTGAAGGTGGTTTACAAAAATATGAACCAGTCGATGGTGTTTCCTCTGATGGCAAATCCATTGGCGAACAAATCGAATTCCTCCATAGAGACGAGTTTGCTCCATTACCAACTGAATTACATCCAACAAGAGCATGGAATAAAGGCTTAGAAACTTGCGATGATACAAGTAAACCAACTGCCTATTCCACCAAAATGGCGGAAGACTGGGACAAAGCTACAGTCGACGTGTTTGGCAAACCAACAAAGCAAGATACAGCTCCTGCATTTGGTAGATCCGGTGACTTAAAAGTTATGGATGAAAAAGGCCAAATCACTGAACTTGGCAAACAATTAGTCCAAAACTATGATGACCCATTATGGGAAGATTTATTAGATCAATTAACTTGGAGCGATGCTTCTAAAGTTATGGCGCAATCCAGTTATAGCCGTCCAGGTATGACATCTGTCGGTTTAACAAAACAAGGCAATTCCAACTTCTCCGATGCAGAAGGTGCTTCTCAAGTCGGTGCTGATATCGGTAGTGGTAAAAGACCAACAGCCTATCCAACTCCATCTCTTCAAGCACAATGCTGGAATGATGATATGTGTTACTTATTCGGCTTATCCGAAAGTAAAGATATGTCATTAGGTGGCAAGGACTACTTATATGGTCCAGCCAGCAACATCCATCGTTCTCCATATGCAGGCCGTGTTTCTGAATATCACTCAGAAGATGGCTTCTTAGCAGGCAGATGCTTATCCAACGTCACCAAAGGTTTAGCTGATGGTGGTAAAGGTGGCTTCATTAAGCACTTCGCTCTTAACGATACAGAATATCACCGTGTTGGCTTATTCGTTTGGTGTACAGAACAAGCGATGAGAGAAATCTATTTAAGACCATTCGAAGAATCCATTAAGAA
Organism: uncultured Erysipelotrichaceae bacterium; assembly: GCA_902799855.1. The sequence continues at coordinate 9,618 of CADCCA010000034.1, forward strand.
TGGTAAAGCCTCCGCGGTTATGTCTTCATTCAACCGTGTTGGTGCTGTTTGGACTGGTGGTTCTCAAGCTTTAATCCAAGGCGTTTTGAGAAACGAATGGGGTTTCAAAGGCATGATGATTACCGACTATACTGAAAACGGCACATTACAAGATGCTAATATGCAGTTCCGAGCAGGTGGTAATTACATTCTTTCTTCCTCCAACTTCAAAGATCCAGAACAAAAGAATGCGACTAACAGATATAAATGGAGATTAAGAGAAGGCGCTAAACAAGTTATCTATGGTACATTATTGCCGCAATACGACAACTTTGTTTATAACAGCGATACTTCACACAAAGCTATCATTTCATCTAGTAAAGCACCATATGTTTGGTGGAAACCACTCCTCCACTGTGCTGAAGGTTTGGTAATCGTTCTCTTTGCCTACGGCTGCATTATCTCCTTAGTGCCAAATAAGGAATTAAGACAAGAATTAGGCAACCGCATCACCGGCAAACGGGAAGATGACGAGTAGGAAAGGAGGAAGATAACATGAAAAAAGTCCTTAATTGGGTTTTAGACCATCTTAAATTAGTCGTTACTATTTTAGTGTTTGGCATCACCTTTATCGTTATTGGTGCAGTTATGCTTTCTTCTTATACTTCCTATAAAAGATATGAAGCAAACTTTAATCAAAATGATTTAGACATTAGATCACTTTCTCCTGCTCAACCAAACAATATTGAATTCAATGATAATTTCAAATCACAATATGGAAAGAAACTATCCTTTGAAGCAGGTGATGAAGATCTTAAAGTGACAACTTCTCAAGCGGAATATTTGACTGATGGCTATATCGATTTAACACAAAGCGGTGGCACAATCTCCATTTCATTAGAATTAGAGAAAAAGTCATTTGTTGATATCGTCTTCTTAATCAGTTCTGAATATAAGAAAGTCGAAAACGAAGAAGAAGTTTATGGTGTTAAAGACTTATTATCCAACGCTGGATTCGTTGTTAATGGTGAAGCGATGGAAGAACAAGTCGATTTAGAAAATGGTGGTTCTGGTCCAGAATGGCACCAATTAGTAATGTCAGGTTTTGCTCTCCCAGCGGGTAAGGTTAACGTGACAATCTCTAATGCTTCTGGCAAGAACGCCATGATGCCACAATTACAAAGCATCACATTCTTCTCCAGCCAAAAATTATCTCTTCCTGCTCCAGTAGTTCCAGAAGAAGCAGAATAAGATACTATTATCAAAAATAAGCGATGTCCGCGAGGATGTCGCTTTTAATTTTGTTAATTTTTTATTGACCGATTTTCACTGAGTGCTACACTTATAGACAAGTAAAATTATGAAAAGAGCATTTTATTACTTTTATAGCTATTATTATCCAAGAGGTAATCAATAAATCTTGGCTTTTTGGCTATAAGGTGTTGTTGATTACAAAATCTTAATCAATGACACCAAAGAAAACTTGATGATTAATTGGTGTCATAAAACGACACCGATTTTTATTTCATTAGGAGGACTTATAAAATGAAAAAATCAAAATTATTTACGCTCTTACCTTTATTAGCTGCGCCATTAATGATGACAGCTTGTAACAACAATGATGGAAAAATCGTTATCGGTATTTGTCAAATCGCTGACCATCCAGCCTTAAATGCCGCTACTGAAGGCTTTAAACAAGCCGTCATGGAAGAACTCGGTGAAGATAAGGTTGTCTTCAATTTCCGTAACGCAAACGCTGATGGCAATATGCTAGTCAACATCATGAGTTCATTCGTCAATGATAAGGTCGACTTAATCATGGCTAACGCTACTCCATGTGTGCAAGTTGCTTCTAACGCCACAAGAAACATTCCAATCCTTGGTACATCTGTTACTGACTATGGTGTGGCCTTAGATATCAAAGATTTCAATGGTGTAGTTGGTGATAACATTAGTGGCACCAGCGACTTAGCGCCATTAGATAGACAAGCTGATATGTTTGCCGAATTATTACCAGATGCTAAAAAGATTGGTTTGTTATACTGTTCAGCTGAAGCTAACTCTAAATTCCAAATCGATACCATTGAGCCACTTCTTCAAGCAAAAGGCTTACAAACAGAACGCGTTTCTTTCTCAGAAGCTAATACTCTTCCTACAACATTAAGCGCGCAAGTGAGTAACTATGACGCTTTATACATTCCAACAGATAATGCCTGTGCTGCTAATGCCACAACAATTGATTCCATTTGCCGTAGTGCTAAAGTACCAGTCATCTGTGGTGAAGAAGGTCTCTGCTCTGGCTGTGGTATTGCTACATTATCCATTAATTACTCTAAGTTAGGTAAAATAACTGGCAAGATGGCTACAAGAATTTTAAAAGATGGTGAAGACATTTCCAAAATGGCTATCGAATACGATACAGAACCATCTAAATTATTCAATAAAGAAATATGTGAAGAATTAAACATTACTGTCCCAGCTTCATATACTGAAATTCAAAAATAATGTCGTCAATTATTTCGGGTTTACCAGCCGCAGTATCCTATGGTTTGATTTGGGCTATTGTGGCGCTTGGTATATTCATTACATACAAAGTATTAGATTTCGCAGATCTAACTGTTGATGGATCCTTAGCCACTGGTGGGGCAGTATGTGCTTTGGTTATCGTCAATGGAGGCGGTCTCTGGCTCGGCCTTGTGGCTGGTCTAGTAGCAGGCCTATTATGCGGTTTGATTACAGGTTTATTACATACCTTCCTTGGTATTCCACCTATTTTAGCGGGTATTTTAACTCAACTGGTCTTATGGTCAGTTAACTTCAAATTATTAGGTGGTAGCTTTGTATTTATTAGCAATAGAACACACGCTGTTTTCGCTAGCATCGGTAATCCACTTGATGCAATGTGGAAAATGGCCATTGTGGTCGGAATATTAGTCTTAGGTTTGTACGTCTTCTTTGGTACACAATTAGGCGCTTCTATTAGAGCAACTGGTAATAACCAAAGAATGGCTAGAGCCCAAGGCATTAACACAAAGTTTAATATCGTTTTAGGCTTAATGCTTTCTAACGGTATCGTTGCCTTAGGTGGTGCCTTCCTCGCTCAATTTGTGGGTAGAGCCGCTACCGATTTAGGTGTCGGTGCTATTGTTACGGGCCTATGTTCAATCGTTATTGGTTTAGCCATCACTAAACACATCTCTCCTAACTTCTTAGTGAGAATGGTTGGTGTTATCCTAGGCGCAATCATTTATAACGTCATCTTCCATTCCATCGCCGCTATCAGAATTAATAATAAGAAAATCTTTGATGATGATTTCTTAAAGATGTTAGCCGCTATCGTGGTCGTCCTCTTCCTCGGTGTGCCATATCTTTATAACAAATATAAATCAAAGTTTGTCCGCGGTAGGAAAAACAAAAAATTAACAAAGGAGGGTGAATAGTATGATTGAGATTAGAAATCTTGTGAAGAAATTCAATAATGGCACCGCTAGTGAAACAGTGGCTATTAATCATTTAAACCTCACACTCCAGGAAGGTGACTTCATTACCGTTATCGGCGGTAATGGTGCGGGTAAAAGTACCTTGATCAACCTCATTGCTGGTAGCATTCCAGCGGATGAAGGTATGATCTTACTTAATAACAACGATATTTCTAAATTACGCGAATACCAAAGAGCCCCATACTTTGGTCGCGTCTTCCAAGATCCAATGGTGGGTACTGCTACTGATATGACCATCATGGAAAACCTCGCTCTCGCGTATGGCCGTGGTAAAAGAAGATCACTCTTTAAATGGTCATATCGTAAAGGTGATGTGGAATTCTTTGTTAACGAAGTCAAGAAACTCGGTTTAGGTTTAGAAGACCGTTTATATCAAAAAGTTGGTTTATTATCAGGTGGCCAAAGACAAGCCCTCACCTTGTTAATGGCGACAATTAGAAATGATCCTTCCTATTCTAGAATCAAAAAAGATTATGTTTGGTTCTATGACGGAGATAAGAAACTCGCTAAAGAAGAAATCGACAAAGTGTTCAAAGAGGCTTTTGACGAGTTTAAAAGTAAAAAGAAAGAAGTTTTATCGAGTGAACTAAGTAAAGACGAGAAAAAGGCTAAAATCGACGAATTAAAAGCGGTCCTAGATAAGAGACTCCGCGCTTATGACGTTACAAAGCCAGTCTTACTCTTAGATGAACACACAGCCGCTCTTGATCCAAAGACCGCTGAAAAGGTCTTAGAGTTAACTGATAAGATTGTTAAAGAAAATAATCTGACAACTATCATGATTACTCATAATATGAAAGACGCTATTAAATATGGTAACCGCTTAATTATGATGAGTAAGGGCAAAGTAGTGGCAGATGTTACAGGTGAAGAAAAAAAGAAACTTACCATTGAAGCATTGTTAGATATGTTCACAACAAATAGTAAAAATGACATGCTTGCAGACTCAGCCATCTTTGGTGATTAATTAATAAGAAAAATGCATAAGTTCTAGACTTATGTGTTTTTTTTGCTACAATTTAGGCGGTTATGAAAATTGCTATTTCTGCTGAATCTACATTAGATCTCTCAAAAGAGTTAATCAAACAATATGACGTCCACGTCATTCCATTCACCGTCTTACTTGGTGAAACACCATATTTAGATGGTGATATCAATTCACAAGATATTTTTGATTACGTCGATAAGACAAAGATTCTTCCACGTACATGTGCAATTAATGAATTCCAATATCATGAATATTTCCAAGGACTTCTTGACCAAGGTTATGACGCAGTCATCCACTTCGCATTAAGTTCAGAAATATCCGCTGCTTGTTCACAAGCCAATAACGCTGCTAAGAAAATGGATAATGTTTATGTTATCGATTCACGCAGTTTATCAACTGGTATTGCGTTAGAAGTAATCTACGCTTCTAAGTTAGTTAAGAAAGGCTTAAAACCACAAGAAATCGTGGAGAAAGTCAGTGCACGTGTCCCTTATGTTCAAGCAAGTTTCGTTATTCAAACACTTGAATACTTACATAAAGGTGGAAGATGTTCTGGCCTAGCACGCTTTGGTGCAGCTATCTTAAGAATCAAACCACAAATCATTGTTTCCGATGGCAAAATGGCCCCTGCTAAAAAGTACTTTGGTCGTAAGAGCCAAGTCATTGCCACGTACTGCCGTGATACATTAGAACAATTCGCTAATCCAGACTTATCAGTCGCCTTTGTCACTCACACATTAGCGACGCCTGAGATGGTAGCGATTGCCATTGATGCTCTACAAAAACGCGGTTTCAAAACCATCTATGAAACAACCGCAGGAGCGACAATCACAAGTCATTGTGGTCCACAAACACTTGGCATCCTGTTTATTAATGACGGATTAAATGAAGAATAAAAAACTGGAATTACTACTTAGTTCCAGTTCTTTTTTTGTTTCTTCTAAATAAGAACCAAATGATTTCTAGTATTTGTAGTGGCACCGCCACGATGAAGATCAATGGTAAATTAGCGACATTCACAATTAATAGTGTGAAGTAAATTGTCATTGCAGATGACCAAATAATAATGGAAGTATCAATCATTCTTAAGAAGCGGTGATGATATATGAAATCCCACACAAGAAGAATGATACCGGTAATAACAATGCCATAGATAAACACTAACCATGTTTGGAACGACACATTTTTATCAAGAAGAGTGCTTAATAAGAAGAAAGTCAATAAAGTCACTAACCAGCCAATACCAACAGAAAGAAGTTTGATATAGATTTGTTTTCTTAATGAATGGTTAGTGGTGATCACTTTCTTATGTTCAGGAATATAGAAATCATCAACAGTAATGCCATAGAAATCCGCTAATGATTTCAAAACGAAAACATCAGGGAAGCCTTCGCCTCTTTCCCATTTAGAAACTGATTTATCAGAATAATTAAACTTTTCCGCAAGTTCGAGTTGGGTTAAACCACTCGCTTTGCGGTAATAAGCAAGGTTCTTAGCTAATAATTCTTGTTGATTGATTTCTTTTTCCATAATTTTGCTGCTAGTTGATTTTAGTATTAATTGCACATTAATGCAAACAATTGGCTTAGTCTCTTTGCTTCAAAAACTGTTTTAAAAAGAGAATGACTTTGTGATTGATAACTGACATTGAATATAACTTATTCACATCAGCGTTAGCCTTTTTAATTATAGCCTCTTTACTATCTTTGTTCATGTCCAATGCTTGGACAAATCCAGCGATAATGTCTTCTTTTTCTGAAGAATTAATCCATATGGCATCATCGCTAAAGTTCTTTTGTAATTTACTATTTCTAACCGATAAGGTTAAAGCGCTGCTATTAAGATAATCTAAAACGATATTTGGTATTAAATAACGATCGAAGTCTTCGGAATATGGACGAGGATTAACGTTTAACACTGATCCATTCGCCAAAGATAAGGCTAAATCGCTAGATATCTTACCTAAATATTTGATATTTGTGTGACCATTAACGGCTTTATTAATCTTTTCTTCGTTAGCGTGATAGCCAGCGATGACAAGATTTAGATCTTCTCTATTAAAACTTGTGAAAGCGTTAATTAAATCATAAACGCCATATTTTTCTTCTAAATCGCCATAGTAATAAATGTAATTACCGTATTCTTTGACATCGATGTTTCTAAATTTGTTTTCTAAAACACCTTCGATGGTTAAGTTAGCGCGGTTTTGCTTGTTAAATAATTCATTTAATCCAGAAGTAAGAGTAATATAACCTGATAAATCATCCGCTAAACTATGGAGGTATCTAGTATAGGAAACACCTGTATCTCTAATACCGCTTGGTGTGTAATTGCAAACACCAATAATTGGTAAACCATATGTTTTTGCAAATGAAGTAGAACACTTTAAAAGAAGTGGATTAAGAGTGTCGGTTAAGATAATGCAATCTTTTAGATTCATTTTGCTCAACATCTTTTTGATTTGAGATTTAGTGGATGAATCACGGAATAATTTATTTCTCTTAATTTCAAGATAATGCCAGTTTATTTTGCCTTCTTGCTCATTCGCGGCTTGAAGCATTTTTAAATTGCAATATTTGCGGGAAAATGGACGGGCTGAAAAAACTTCCACTTCATGAGTTAACGCTAATGATCTAATCAATCGATTGTGAAGAGATTGAATAGAAGTGTTTAAAGATGCATCCCAACTACAGATGAAGGAATTGTAATAATCTTTCTCACACGCCGTCGTAAAATAGATGATTTTCATATTATCTGCCTTCGTTTAGTTTACACTAAACCCAAGTATTATAAAAGTTTGTATCAATAAAAGAAACAAAAATGTTAGAATTGGCGTATGGAAAATATTGCAAAGTCCTGGAGTGAATTCTTTCATCAAATCCAAGATGAAGAATTTTGTGAAAAACTTAACAAGTTTCTCAATAAAGAATATCAAGAATATACTTGTTATCCACCTAGAGAACTTCTTTTTAACGCTTTCAAACTTACTCCATTAGATAAAGTAAGAGTTGTAATCGTGGGACAAGACCCATATCATGAACCAAATCAAGCAATGGGATTATCTTTCTCTGTACCAAAAGGAGTAAAGGTTCCTCCATCATTAGTTAACATCTATAAAGAGATTGCTCAAGAATATAATTGCAAGATGGATTTCTCTTCTGGTGACTTAACCTATTTAGCAAAACAAGGCGTTCTTCTTTTAAACTCAATTTTATCCGTTAGAGCGCATCAAGCTTTGAGCCATAATACAGAAGAGTATCGCTTGTTTTTATCTCGTGTTTTAGAAGTTTTAGATCATCAAAAGCAACCAATAGTTTTCTTGCTTTGGGGTGGTCCAGCACGAAAATTAAAGGGCTATTTGCATAACCCTTCACATTTAATATTAGAATGTATTCATCCATCTCCTTTAGCCGCAAATCATGGTGGTTGGTTTGGTAATAATCACTTCAAATTAGTGAATGCATACCTCAAAAATAATGGACAAAAAGAAATAAAATGGGCAAATCTCTAATTGTGAGAAATGCCCATATTTTTTTAAGAGAGTTGGAAAAAAGATTAAGCGGCTTCCTTTGCTTCTTCCTCTTGTTCTTCTTCAACTTTATGCAAGTTGTTAATTTTAATAAGTGGACGATAAATCGCCATTAAAGCAATGATGGAAATTAAGCCTGAAAGTGGAATATAGAATGCGTTATATTCTAATGCTGCTTTTAATGAATATTGATAAACTACAATTGATGAAACATTTGAACCGATATAGCGGATTAAAATTGATAATAAACCACCAATGAAAATGAAGAACAATCCTTTTTTATTGTAGTTAGTTTGATCTTCACTAAAGATATATTTTCTAAAGAAGCCTAAAGCGGCAACTGAACCAAATCCGATAAGGTAATCGAATGGGTAGCAGGCAAATCCATAACCATCGATTAAACAACTTACCAAACCATAAACAATGCCGCCTGCAATGAAGCCATGTTGTGGTCCATACCTTAAAGCGATAATCATAAGTGGAAGCATTTGGAGATTGATTGAGCCACCAGTTGGACCAATAGGAATCTTAATGAAATCCAAGATGAGAGCCAGCGAAATTAAAACGCCTTCTTCAACAATTTGTCTTGTTGTTCTTTTTTGATTGAATAAAGTAGTGCAAGCAAATGCGATGTTCGAGAAGACAATACCTAAATATGCACCCCAAGATAACGAAACACCATGCACAGAAACACTGTCGACTGTTTGTTCGGCGTTTGTTTCGTTAACAACTTTGGCGTAATCCATAATCGCGTTTTCTTCTGATTCAAAGAAAAACTTCGAAAGGATGAACATACACATCGCTAATAAAAAAGCAATGCCACCAGCAGTTAGTAGATCTTTTTTAAATTTGCTTAATGCCACGAGAATAATACCAACAACTATAATTCCAAGTGTGATATAGATTGTGTAATTCAATTTAAAACCTGTTGTTATGTAAGTAATTAAACTTACACCATAGACATAGTCTAATTTTGCTTGTTTGCCGGTTGAGATATTAGTAACTTTTTCTCTAATTTCGTAGTTAACGACAGGCAACAAAGTAAATAAAATTGCAAGAACTGCAAACGCAATGGCCATCAACCATGCGTACTTTTTGAAAAAATTTCGTATTTTTTCGAAAAATGATTTGTTATTTTCCATAACAATCGTATTATTCAGTTAAGCCTAGTTTGATGACTGAATAATTTCTCCTTTCTAGGCTATAATTTCTATATGCTGTGTACCTGTCTCATACTATTGCCA
>CADCCA010000035.1 GCA_902799855.1 uncultured Erysipelotrichaceae bacterium
TAATAAATATCCTTAACCGAGGGACTCTCGGGGATAGCCCATTGATACTGAATTCATTAGAGTTCTTGAGTGGGAAGCCCCCATCTTCTATAAGTGGGGAGGAGGTCACAAAATTAATCATATTATTTCTATAACCTGAAATAATGGTGTAGAATACTTCCGTAACAAAAAGGAGTTATAACTATGTATCGTAAAAACGCATGGCTCAAGTATCAAAACAAAGATAAGGTGATGAAATTCGCTGAAGGCTATAAAGATTTCATCTCCACCGCGAAAAGCGAAAGACTCGCTGTTAAAGAAGCGGAAAAACTTTTAAAGGATAACGGTTTTAAAAACGTTGATGATGTTAAATCATTAAAAGAAGGGGACCGTGTATACTTTATCAACAAGAAAAAGAACGTCGCTGCTTTCATTATTGGCAAAGAACCATTAGTGAAAGGCTTAAGAATTTTAGGCGCACACATTGACTCACCTCGCTTAGACTTAAAAGAAAATCCAGTCTATGAGGCTAAAGGTTTTGCCCTTGGTGATACTCACTATTATGGTGGTATCAAGAAATACCAATGGACAACAATTCCTCTTTCATTAGTGGGTGTTGTTTGTAAGAAAGATGGCACAGTTGTCGAAGTTAATATCGGTGAAGATCCAAAAGATCCAATCGTTGGTATTACCGATTTATTAATTCACTTATCCGCTGATCAAATGGCTAAAACGTTAGCCAAAGCCATTGAAGGTGAAAGCCTTGATATTACCTTAGGTTCAATGCCACTTAACGAAGAAGACAAAGAACCAGTTAAGGCTAATGTCTTAAGACTCTTAAAAGAAAAATATGACATTGAAGAAGAAGATTTAGTGTCCGCTGAAATCGAAATCGTTCCAGCTGGTCCTGCTAGAGACTATGGTCTTGATAGAAGCATGATTGCCGGTTATGGTCATGATGATAGAAGCTGTGCTTATACTTCCTTAATGGCCTTATTAGACACTAAGAAAGTTAAATATACAGCTTGCTGTATCTTGGTGGATAAAGAAGAAATCGGTTCTGTCGGTGCGACAGGTGCTCAATCACTCTTCTTTGAAAACGCTATTGCTAAATTAGCAGCCCTCTTAAAATCAAATAATCCATTATGGGATGCCCGTTTAGCTTTAGAAAATAGTAAGATGTTATCCAGTGATGTCAGTGCTGGTTATGATCCTTTATACGCTAGTGTGTCTGATCCAAAGAACGTCGCTTATTTAGGCGAAGGTATTGTCTTTAACAAATACACTGGTGCAAGAGGCAAATCTGGCAGCAATGATTCCATGCCTGAATACTACGCGTTCGTGAGAAATGCGATGGATAAAGGCAATGTCAATTGGCAAAACGCTGAACTTGGTAAAGTTGACCAAGGCGGTGGTGGCACAATTGCATACATTTTAGGCAATTACAACATGAGCGTTATCGACGCAGGTATTCCTGTCCTTAACATGCACGCTCCAATGGAAATTGTCAGTAAGGTTGACGTCTACGAGGCATATTTAGGCTATAAAGCCTTCCTCGTTGCGTGATATAATTAAAACAAATAAAGGAGAAAAATATGGGTTACGTCAAATGGATGGATGAATTATCCAAGGTCGTGAAAATCATTTTCTGTATCTTCTACCTTGACTTGCTCTGGATGGTCTATCGTATCATCAAAGCATTCAATGCGAAGAACACCACAATGGGCGTCGTTTGGATTCTTATCGCTGTCTTCCTTGGCTGGATCTGGTGGATTATCGACCTCGTCTATGTCATCATCAACGACAAAGTCATTGAATTCTAATTTTTAAAGAAATAATCTTGCCAATTAGTAATCTAAGAAAGCAAGATTTTTCTTTTTGCCTAAAAACTCAATAAAACGCTTTGACAAAGTAGGGCTAATGATATTATCATATATAAGCAATTTGGCGGGTGTGGTGAAGAGGCCCAACACACCTGGCTGTGAACCAGGCATTCGTCAGTTCGAATCTGATCACTCGCCCCAAACAAAAAAGAATGAACCAATTCGTTGGTTCTTTTTCTTTATTTTGTTTTACAATATATGTAATGAAATACGACGCTATCATCAAAGAATCATCTAATAATCCAATCGAAGAAGTGAAGATGGTGGATGGTTCAATTATCAAATGCAAAAAAGTTCCTTTGGCGACAGTTGAATCAATGGATACTTTTTTAGTGGGCGTTAAAAAATCATTAGACCATACTGAAAAAGCGCTCAACTACATTGCGACATGCGGTGATAAAAAGCTCTATGCGGCAGTGGGAGATGCTTCAACCTATTTAAGAAATAAACAAGGTCATGTCCTATCTTCATCAATTGATGAGAAAGGTAAGATTACTGGTCAACCAGGTTTTAAAGAAATACAAATATCAGAAAAAGGCGTTAAAGCCGCTACTGGAATGGCTAAAGCAATTCCATGGGTTGCCTTAGCGGTCACTGTGATTGAAGTAGGAACTAACATCATTAAAAATCAAAAAGCCATTCAAGCAGAACAAATCGCTTTCTACGATAAACTATCGGAAATCAATGAAGATAACATTAATAATCTCTGGCAAGTCATTAATGACTATACCTTATCTAGACAAGATGATGCTCATAGAACTGCTGATTTAGTAGTTGTTAAGACCGCTTTTAATGAAGCTAACAACTCATTTAGAAAACTTTCAAAAGAAGCATCGAATAATAAGAAGATTAATGACCATTTGGTGTCCGCGATGAAAACCGCGCTAGACGTGTATTCGTTTTCATATCTATTAAACATCATGTATTCCAATGTTGAAGATTGTTCCGAATACGTTAATAAGGCCTTAGAAGATATTACTGGTAAGACAGAAGTCTTCAACGCTATTTGTGATAAATGCTATAACGAATATATTGAGAATAGTAAGAAGCACAATAAACTATTAGAAAACACCCAATACGATAATTCAAATAAGAGCAAGAAAGCGTTAGCAGCGAGAATCGGTGTTGATGTTTTAACGGGTGGCTTAGCAGAACTTGGTTCATTAGGTTCGAAACAAGTTGGCAAAAAAGTGCAAAAAGATGACGAAGAAATCATCAAGAAATTAAAAAAGATTAAACAAAGCAATAATCCATTCTTAGAAGCCATTAAAAACGCTAATCAAATGCTCCTATTAGAAAAACCAGTATTAAAAGACGACAAATATTTATATTATCAAGTAGATTAATATGTTCATTCCAGATACCCATAACAAATTCCCTTATCCAGAAGATACGAGTTCACATTACATCACAGTGAAGATGGACCGTGGTTTTGTTTTCGATAAGGATTATCCATATGTTGATTATTCAAAAGGCTTTGCCTTCAAAAGATTCTGGGTTAGGCTCTTACTTCGCTTAATCGTTTTCCCTTTAGCGAGAGTGAGAATGGGTTTAAGAATTAAAGGAAAAGCTAATTTAAAAGGCAATAAAGAACTCCTCAAGAAAGGCGCTATTACTATTTGTAACCACGTTCATTTCTGGGACTACATCTGTGTGATGAAGGCCCTTCATAATTATCGCTGGCCGTATCTATTAGCCTGGGATAAAAACGTTAACGGTGAAAGTGGTCCATTAGTGAGATTTGTCGGTGGTATCCCCATTCCTGAACACGATAATGAAGCAACATTAGCGTTCACTAAATCCATTACTAAACTATTAGAAGACGGTAATTTCTTACAAATCTATTCCGAAGGAAGCATGTGGGAATATTACGCTCCGATTAGACCATTTAAAAGAGGAGCGGCCTCAATCGCTATTAAAAATGATAAACCAATTATTCCAATGGCGTTTTCCTATCGTAAACCTGGTTGGATTAGAAGAAAGATCTTTAAACAAATGGCGTTATTCACTCTTCATATTGGTGAACCGCTATATCCAAATAAAGAGTTAGAAAAAAGCGCCCAGATTGATGATCTCACCATCCGAGCGCATGAAGCCATGTGTGTGCTTGCAGGAGTGGAAAAGAATCCTTATCCACCAATCTACAATAACTCCAAAAGAATTGATAACTAGACTAAATTTGGTCTAGTTCTTTTCTTATGGCCTTTTCGTTTAAGTTTTGTCCGATGAACACTAGTTTTACTAGTTTATCGCCATACTCGTCATCCCAGTCATGAGCGAAGTTTTCGTCGTTTTCTCTTAAATAATTAAGTTGTTTCTTGCTTAAAGTCGCAGAGAACCATTTTCTAGAAAATGTTAAGGTAATTTGGCTACCTGCTGATTCATAGACGTAAATGTTATCTTTTTCATCATCAAAGTAGAGGATACCTTTCGCTCTAATGATATGGTGTTTACCGCTTTCATTTTTCGCCCAGTTTTCAAATGCTTTTTGATTGAACGCTCTACGACGGTAATAAACGAATGTATTAATATCGTATTCTAAAGCAGTACCTTCTTCTTCATTTTCTACACCGTGATGATGGTGATGGTGGTGGTGATGATGTTCGTGATGATGTTCATCCTCATCCTCATCCTCATCGTCATCGTCATGATGGTGGTGTTCTTCTCCCTCTTCATCATCGTCATCATGATGTTCAACATCAGTGCTCCAGTCTTCAAATTCTCTAATCCAAGCAGCGGAACCGCTAGCTTGTTCGAAATTGAATAAGTTAGTGTCGATTAATTCGTTGATATCGACCTTGCAGAAATCAGCGTCGATAATCTTCGCGCCTGGTTGAAGAGCCTTAACAGCCATCTTCACTTTTCTAAGTTCTTCTTGGCTCACTAATGAGACTTTATTTAATAAGACAATGTCACAGAATTCAATTTGTTGGATAACTAAGTTTTCTAAGTTTTCCTCGCCACGTACCGCTTCTTTTAATGTATCGCCACAACCGAATTCATCTCTTAAACGTAATGCATCGGTCACGGAAATAATCGCATCTAAATAATAGAAGCGTGGTAAGCTTTGTCTTTCAAACTCTTGTTCCATATAGGTAATAGTTTGAGCGATTGGGACTGGCTCACAAATACCTGACGCTTCAATTAAGATGTGGTCAAATCTTTCTTGTTTCACCAAGTCTGCGAGTTGAGTAATTAAATCTTTCTTTAATGTGCAGCAAATACAGCCATTTGATAAGGCCACTAAGTTTTCATCTTTTCCAGAAACAACACCGTTTCCTTCAATGAGATCAGCGTCGATATTAACTTCACCAATATCATTGACGATAACGGCCATCTTATGACCTTTCGCGTTTTTTAAAATATGATTAATTAAAGTGGTTTTACCACTTCCTAAATATCCGGTAATTAATGTAATAGGAACTGATTTAAATTCTGCCATGATATTTACCTTCTTTCCGCTAGTTATTGTATCACAATAGAAAAAAACTGATTAAAAAATGATAATTTATTAACATTTTTATAAATGAGACTATAATCATAGGCGAGGATGATCATTATGAAAGTAGAATTAACTCTCGTCTTAGAAACAACTGAAAAAGCTTATGAAACTCTTGAACGAATAAGAGATGCTGGTTTCAACGCCACTGTGATGAGCAGCGAATCTTTAAGACACGCGCTTGATTACTATCCAGGTGAACATCACTTCATTAATTTAAGACACATCGAAGAAAAAGAAACTCTTGAAAGCGTATTATGTCTCTTCGTGATCGACGATAATCGTTTAGAAGAACTTAAATCAGTTATTAGATACTACACTAATAAGTTCCAAGATATTAAAGGCTTTATGTATTCTCGTCCTATCGATGATTACGAGGGCTCAATCTAAAAATGGATTTCTCAATATTTGCGTATGTGGCTATCCTTCTCTTGGTAGCCCTCTTATCTACGCGCTTAATGCGTGTGATTAAATTGCCTAATGTGACCGGTTATATCATTACCGGTATCATCATGGGTCCTTTTATCTTTGGTCTTTTATTTAATAACTTTTCATTTGATGGTATTAAAGGAAGCACTATATACGGCTTTGTTGACAAAATCAGTTGGGTTTCCACTGTTGCCTTAGGCTTTATCGCTTTTTCCATCGGTACATCTTTTAAAAGACAAACCATTAAGGCTTTAGGTAAAAGAGTGATAGTGATTACCGTTTTAGAAGCTCTAGGCGCTTCTTTATTAGTTATCATCGCTTTAATAGTCGCCCATTTTATTTTCCCTCAATATGTCTCATGGCAACTCGTGCTCACGTTATCCGCGATCGCTAGTGCGACTGCCCCTGCTGCGACATTAATGGTAATTAAGCAATATAACGCTCGTGGTCCATTAGTGAATACACTTCTTCCAGTTGTCGCTCTTGACGATGCGGCAGCCTTAATTTTATTTGCTATCTTATTCCAATTAGCGATGGCGCTATCTGGAGGAACCATTACTGTCTATGCAGTTTTAATTAAACCATTATTAGAAATAGTTATTTCTTTAGCGATAGGTACTGCCTTAGGTTTCTTAATCAGTTTGATGAACAGTTGGTTCAAATCGAGAAATAACCGCCTTATTTGGTGTATCTTCTCCGTCTTTGCAGCCTTAGGCTTCTATTATTTATTTAAGAGCCCAATGATGGGTGGATTCGAATTAAGTTCCCTTTTAATCTGTATGATGGCGGGCGCAATATATACGAACTTTGTTAAGGATTCAAATAGAACACTTGATGTCATGGATCGTTTCACTTCACCAATCTACATGATGTTCTTTGTTATCTCTGG
The DNA here is from genome assembly GCA_902799855.1 of uncultured Erysipelotrichaceae bacterium. Next base: position 6,680 of record CADCCA010000035.1, read on the forward strand.
TGCATCCTTAGATTTAAGCATCTTTTTTAATCCGGATGGTTTAATCGTTCTTGCTATCGCAGCGGTTTATATTGTCTTTAGAGTAATTGGTAAATGGAGTGGTGCGTTTGTAGGCGCTTCTATCACAAGATGCGAACCGCAAGTCAGAAAATATATTGGCTTTGCCCTTGTCCCTCAAGCTGGTGTCGCTATCGGTTTATCAACAACTGCTTATAAATTATTCTCAGAATTATATGTGGAAACTGGTAACGAAGAATTCCAAAGAGTGGGTTCTCTCATTCTCGCTATTATTTTAACTAGTACATTGGTTTATGAATTAATCGGTCCAATGGTAGCGAAGTTCGCTTTAACCAAGGCTCACGAAATTCCCGAAACAAATCTTCAATAATATATTTATATTCAATGTAGGAAACCCTTATATAGCAAAAAACTATCAAAAAAAGGTTAATTCCATATTTTTTTTGCAAAAATAGGCAATTGAAATATTTTTGATAATGGTCCATACTAGAAGCATAAGAGGTACATACTATGCGAATGTTTGACTTACAGGGTGTAGTCAATAGTCTTTTGACCAACCCTAACATTGTTTCTTTGCTTAATTCTATTGAATTATACAAGGGAAAAACCACATCAGTTCACAAACTCAAAAAGGTTGAAAAACTCTCCGAGCTCGCCTACATCAGTGGTACAGAAGCGAGCTGTGCGATGGGTTCATTATTCATCGGTGATGACAGAATTAAAGCCTTATTAGTGAAAGGCCAATCACCAGAAACCTATCAAGAGTTTGTTTTTAATGGCTACTACAAAGCCCTCAGATTCGTCGACGAATGCTATAAATACCAACCATTCGATCGTTCATTCATTTCTACATTACATTACTATTTATATAAGGACTATAATCCAGAGATGGGTGGTCAATACAAAGACTCAGTTAATTACATTCAAGAAAGAATGACTGATGGTTCCATGAGAACAATCTTTGTGACCGCTGATCCAGCTGCGGTTCCACAATTACTTGATAACTTGGTTTATCAATACAATTTAGCGGCCCAAAATGAAGAAACAAATAAGCTCGTTCTTATTCTTGCCTTCATGCTTGATTTCATCTGCATTCACCCATTCAATAGAGCGAATGGTCGTGTCGCCCGCTTAATTATGAATTTCTTAATGAAGAAATACGGTTACGATATCGGCAACTATTTCTCCATCCCATATGTCATGAGACAACGCTTCTCCGACTACGTTGATGCTTTTGAAGCATCCAGCAAAGGTTGGGAAGACAATGAAAATGATTACACACAATTCGTTGCCTACATGCTCAAATGTATCTTAGAAGCTTATCGTAAACTCGATTACATCATGGAAGCCAACACCAGCGAAGGCAATACCATCGATAAGGTTTTAAAGATCATCAATGACAGCGCTAAACCAATTAGCAAACGCGTTATTGAAAACGTTTTATACGCGACAAGCTCTGCCACAATTGAAAAAGCTTTAGCGGACTTAGTGAAAGATAATAGAGTACAAATCATCGCTAGAGGCAGATACTCTAAATACTTTAGGATTTAATAGGAGATATTAATATATATGGCAAATTATGATGCAAAAAATATCAGAAACGTCGTGATTTTAGGTCACCAATCTTCTGGTAAAACCACATTAGCGGAATCTCTCGCCTTCATCACCAACTTAATTCCTCAAAAGGGTGAAGTCGAAAAGAAAAACACCATCAGTGACTACACTGTTGATGAACAAAAAAGAGGTGGTTCTATTCAAACATCCATTATTCCTCTTGAATATAAGAATCACAAAATCAATATTATCGATGTTCCAGGTAATGATGACTTCATCTCTGAATACATCGGTGTCTTAGGCGCAGTTAAGGGTGCGGTCTTAGTGATTGATGCCTCCATCGGTGTCCAAGTCGGTACAGTTAAACACTGGAACCAATTAAGAAAACGCGGTATCCCAACCTTCATCTTTGTCAACAAAGCTGATAAAGAAAACGTCGTCTTCGATGATTTATTAAATGAAATCCGCGAACAATTAGGTAAAAACGCCATCCCATTCTGTTACCCATTAGGTCATGGTGATGGATTTGATGGCTTCGCCAATGTCGTTGACTTAAAAGCCAGAAAACTCAATGGTAAGAAGTGTGAAGACGCTCCTATCCATGATGATAAGAAAGATAAGATTTTCGAACTTCATAACATGATTAGTGAAGAAGTCGCGAAAGTCGATGATGCTTTATTAGAAAAATTCTTCTCCGGTGAAGAATTCACAGTCCAAGAAGTTCATGATTCTTTAAGAAAGCTCGTCTTAGCGGGTGAATTAATCCCAGTCTTAGTTGGTAGCGCTACTAAGAATATCGGCTGCGAAACCATGCTTGATATGTTCATTGATTACTTACCAAGCCCAGCGGATTTAAAACCATACGAAGCCAAAGATGATAATGGTAATCCTGTCACACGTGAAACAAAAGATAGCGAACCATTCTCAGCCTATGTCTTCAAGACCATCGTTGATCCATATTCAGGCACAATTAACATCGTTAAAGTTAATTCTGGTGTCTTAAAAGCCGGTGATGAAGTCTACGTTGGTAGAGGCACACAAAGAGTGTCCATGCTCTATCAAATGACTGGTAAGAAACTCGATTCCATTCAAGAAGTTCACGCTGGTGATATCGCCGCTATTACAAGACTTGAAGGTGTTAGTAGTGGTATGACATTATCTTCACCAAAAGCGATTATTGAATATAAACCAGCCCATTATCCAACAGCGGTTATCTTCAAAGCCATTATCTTAGCTAACAAAAACGATGAATCAAAGATTGGTCCAGCCTTAGCGAAAATCCAAGCGGAAGATCCAGCCGTTGAAGTCAAACGTAATAACGAAACAAAACAATTATTATTAGGTGGCGTTTCTGATTCTCACATCAACTTCATCTTAGCCAAACTCAAAGATACATATAAGATTGATGTTTCTACAGAACCAATGAAAGTCGTTTACCGTGAATCCATCAAAGGTACAGCGGAAGGCGATGGCCGTTACGTCAAACAATCCGGTGGTAGTGGTTTCTATGGTGTTGTTAAGATGAGATTTGAACCATCAGATGAAAACGTCTTCGCAGAAGAAGTCTTCGGTGGTGCTGTTCCAAAGAACTACTTCCCAGCTGTTGAAAAAGGTTTCTTTGAAGCCCTCAATAGTGGTCCGTTAGCAGGCTTCCCAGTTATCGGTGTTAAAGGCGTCTTAGTCGATGGTAAATATCACCCAGTCGATAGTAACGAACAAGCCTTCAAAATGGCGGGTATCTTAGCCTTTAAAGATGCTTATCCAAAATGTAAGCCAATCATTCTCGAACCAATTATGAGAATTCATGTTATCGCTCCATCACAATACACAGGTGATGTCATGTCTGACTTAAATACACGTCGTGCTCGTATCCAAAACATGGAAGAACACGAAGGTATGCAAGACATTGAAGCATTAGTTCCAGAAGCCGAAATCGTTGACTATGTCACACAACTTAAGTCCATTACTCAAGCTTCTGGTTACTTCAACAGAGAATTCGAAACATACGAAGAAGTTCCAGAATACTTGAAAGAAAAAGTCATTAAAGAAAACAAAATCAATCAATAATGACTGATATTAAGAATCGAGGGAAGCAATTCCCTCTTTTCTTTTGAAAAGAAATATAAGAAAATACTCTTATGAAATTCTTATTAACTAATGATGATGGCTATAATAAATTACTCAAATATGGTGACGTCACAATTGTTGCCCCTTTTGAGCACATGTCCGCAAAAAGCGCTTCTATCACATTGGGTGATTGGTTAAAAGTTGATCAAATTGATGAACATACCTATGCAGTACATGGCACACCTACAGATTGTGCTTCTTTAGCCTTAGGTGGTTTATTCATCGATTGTGACATTGTTGTATCGGGATGTAATAACGGCCCAAATCTTTCATATGATGTTTTATTAAGTGGCACGATTGGTGCCTGTTTTGGAGCGGCAGTATTCCGCAAAAAGACTGTTGCTTTCTCCGCGCCATTTGATGATTTTTCTTGTCTCATTGAACACTTTGATGAGATATGGGAATACATAAATAAGTATAACCTACTAAGTGAAGAATATGTTTTGAATGTTAATCTTCCTAGAGGGCCATATAAAGGCATCGCCTTAGCTAGACTATTTTATCGTAAAGATCGCTATTATTATGATCAAAAAGGCGAGATGTATTACGCTTTAAGAGATACCCAAGAATATTTAGAAATGCCAGAAGACGCTGATTGTCGATTAGTAAAAGAAGGCTATGTTACTATCACTCCTGTTTCCCGTCTTCCATTTGATGAAAAACAATACGAAGAAATGTTAAAGAAAGTCCAGGATAAATAATGGTTTTCGATTTAAACGATATTGAAACTAAAAAGCTACTAGCTATATTTGCCCAACACGAGAAAAATATCGACTACCTCATCTATTTACGTGACATTATATGGCAAAAACCCGTTACTAGTGGTGATTCCATCAAAGGTGAAAACCAATATCAAAAAAGAGATTATCTATTTAACGAATTAGAAAAAGTTCGTCCTTTTCCTAATGAATTTATCAAAAAGAATATCAAATGGGACAGCCAACTTTTAAGAGTGGATGATTTCTTGAATAATCCATATCTAAAAGCCCTTTCTAATATCTCATTTAATAAAGATGATTGGTCATTAATAAATAATAAAATATCCGCTTATTCTATCTTCCCATATGAAGAAGAATATCATTATGGTCCTAACTACAATCTAAAAATGAATTTAGGCTATTTTGATAAGGATTATATTTATCCTTCAATTTCTCTATGCGGTAATGAATGGATGTCACTAAATCCTTATGAAATAAGAACAATGGAAAACGCCATTATCACCGCAAAAGGTAAAGTCTTAACTTTAGGTTTAGGCCTTGGCTATTACGCCTATATGGTCCATTTAAAAGAGGAAGTAAAAGAAGTACATATCGTGGAGATGGATAAAGACCTCATTAAAATATTCAACGAATATCTCCTTCCTTTATTCCCTTATAAAGAAAAGATTCATATCCATAAAGCGGACGCTTTGATATTTGCTAAATCTATCAAAGATAGAGATTATGATTTTATATTTTCTGATCTCTGGCATGATGTTGGTGATGGTTTACCAATGTATTTATCACTAAAGGAAATATTCAATAAATTCTCCTATACTCAATGCCATTATTGGATTGAAGGTGACTTAGTCACATATCTAAGAATGATTGTTATCTCGGTCATAAGAGACCAATATTATCAAGAAGATGATAGTGATTACGATGAAATCAGAAGAATCATCAAAACAAATCTAAATCAATACACCGTTAAAAACAGCTATGACATTGACGCTTTATTAAGTATCAAGGGTCTCAATAAACTCCTATTCAAATAAAAGATACACATTCCTTAAAGGAATTTGTTATACTTTTAGTAGTGGTGTCACGCATAGAAACGAATTTAGAATTCTTTTCTATCCGCAGAAGGAGAACATATGAGATTTACATTAGAAGAAAAAGTTTTAACTCTTTTCATGGAAGGAGAGTTAAATTCTTATAACGCTGATAACGTAGAAAAAGAAATCGATGAAACCATTAAAGGTCAGGCTTTCGATAAACTTGTCCTGGATTTTTCACATATTTCTTATATTTCTAGTGCAGGCTTAAGAATCATTCTTAAGTTAAAACAAAAATACAATGATATTTCCATCGTGGAAACTTCATTAGAAGTTTATGATATCTTCCAAATGACTGGTTTCGCTAATATCATGAACATCAAAAAAGGCTTAAAGCGCATTTACTTAAGTGGTGCAGAAATCGTTGGTGATGGTTATTACTCAACAGTCTATAGAGTGGATAAAGATACCATCATCAAAGTCTTTAACCGCGTCAGTGATTCTGAACAAATCGAAAGAGAATTAAAACTTGCTAAACAAGCTTTCGTTTTAGGTATTCCAACTGCCATCTCATTCGATATCGTCAAAGTGGATGATGGCAAGTTAGGTGTCCGTTATGAAATGCTTGACTGTATGTCACTTAGAAACGCCATTGTTAATTATCCAGAAAAAGAAGAAGAATACATTACAAAATACGCTGCTCTTCTTAAGAAGATGAATACCACTGAATGCCTTGATCCAAACATTCCAGATAAAAAGCAAGCCTACATCACTAAACTTGGTAAAATTAAACAATTCTTACCAGATGATGTTAACGCTAAACTTCTCAAAATGTTCGAAGCCATTCCAGAAAGAAAAACACTTATCCATGGTGATTGCCACTTCAAAAACATTATGGTGCAAAATGGTGAACTTTTATTAATCGATATGGATACCCTTTCTGTTGGTTATCCAATCTTTGAATTAGCAGCCCTCTACGCTCCTTATGTTGCCTTCAATGAAGATGAACCAGGAAACTCTGAAAGATTCTTCGGTATCTCTGATGAAAAGGCCGCCAAACTATACGATGAATTACTCAGTCGTTACTTCGATAAAGTCGATGATGCCATTAGAGATAAAATCAAAATCGTGGGGTACGTGCATATGATTCGCTGGACTTCTAACAATGATCCAGACAACACTAAGAGATTAAATGGTTGCAAGGAAAGACTATTAAAACTCTTAGAAAAATATGACGACTTAGATATAGGTGCCTAGTATGAGTGAACAAGAAAGAAATAGGTATTTAGAAGCCTACTATGCTAACGAAGCAGATGCGAATAGGCAGATGTCTTTTGCTAACGTCCTTGCCGCTATTCTCATGCTCGTTATTTGGATTTTATATCTCACAAACATCTTCAAAATCAACACCGAAGTAACCCGTGTTATTGTTAACATCTCCTTCCCAGTCGGTATTCTTGTTTTATGTAGCCCATTAATCTTCGTTTTTGGCTTTCAAGGAAAGCACTTAAGGAAACCAAGTTATAAATATTTCGTTTTAGTTTCATTTGTTGTTGTTATCGCTGGTTTAAATATCATTTTGCCTAAACATACCGCGATTATGTGGGCGTTATGTATTTTAATGACTAACCATTATTACAACCCGAAGGTTGGTTTATCTATTTTCATTGCTGTCATTATCTCCTCATTATTCTGCATGTTCTTTAGCATGTTTGTTGGTGAATTCGACGCTAACTTATTATTAGGTAATGATGTTTTAGAAAAAGCTCCTGATTTCTATGCACAAGGTGTTGAACTATACGCTAAAGGCCCAGTGGCGAGATATGAACTTCTTGTTAAATTACATGAATTAGGATACAACCGTATGGTTGATTCCCTCCTTTTCTATTTCTTCCCACGCGCTCTTATCTTAAGCTTGGTGTTCTTCGTTTCTTATGGTCTTAACTTACGTACTTATAAGTTATTGGTCAGTGAAATTCAAGTTAACAGTGAACAAGAAAAGACCAAGACTGAATTAGAAGTTGCTAAAGAAATCCAATTAGCGACATTACCAAGCGAAATTTCTACATCAGAGGATATTGAAATCGTTGCTGAATTAAAAGCGGCCAAAGAAGTCGGTGGTGACTTCTATGATTATTTCAAGATTGATGAAGACCATACTGCGATTGTCGTTGGTGATATTTCTGGTAAAGGTATTCCAGCGGCCATGTTCATGATGAAAACCATCACCTGCTTTAAAAACTTAGTGGCCCCAAATAAATCACCAGCCCAAATCTTAAGAGAAGTAAACGCTTCTTTATATGACAATAATAATTCCCAAATGTTTGTCACCTGTTTCTTAGCGATTATCAATGAAAAAACTGGTGAATTAAAGTTCGCTAACGCCGGACATAACCCACCAATTATCGGAAGTAATCTCAAATTCCGCTATTTAAAATGCAATCCTGGCTTTGTTTTAGGTGGTCTTAAAGATGCTTTCGTTGTCGATGAATCAATCATGCTTGAAAAAGGCGAAAGCATTACCATTTATACAGATGGTATTACTGAAGCTAGAAACGAAAAAGGTGGCTTCTATGGCGAAGATAAATTCTTAGATTTCTTCAACAGTAGAGAATTTACCTGTGTCGTTGAAATCCATCATGCTTTAAAAGATGATTTAGCCAAATTTACCGAAGGCTTTGATCAAAGCGATGATATTACTGTCATGACTCTCCAATATAGTGGTGATGAATGCTTCTATTTAGAAAAGAGTTTCGACGCTAAACTTGAAAACATCCAAGATGGTTTAAATACAATTGAAGAATTCTGTGACAAACATCAAGTCAATATGGAATTCAAACTCAACTTATTAATCGTCGCTGATGAACTTTATTCAAATATCGTGAAATACGGTTATGAGAATAATGGTGGCGAAGTATTTACACGTTTATTATTTAACAAAGATAAAAATGAATTCGTTTTAACCGTCATTGACCGCGCTCCAGCGTTCAATCAGTTAGACATTAACAATTCTCCACTTGTTGGCGAAGCCAAAGATAACAAGATTGGTGGCTTAGGCATCTTAATCGTTAAAAAGATTATGTCAGAATATGCCTATGACAGAATTAACGGTAAAAACATTCTCGTTCTCAGAAAGAAATTCTAGGAAAAAGAATTATCATATTATTTGTCAAAATAATAAATAGTTATATAATATAGGACGGAAAGAAGGATTAGTTATGCCATTAGTTAACTCAAAAGAAATGTTTGAAAAAGCCTATAACGGCGGTTATGCAATCGGTGCTTTTAACTGCAATAACATGGAAATTGTCCAAGCTATTACAGAAGCTGCCAAAGAATGCAATTCTCCAGTCATTCTCCAAGTATCAGCAGGCGCTAGAAAATATGCTAAACCAATCTATTTAAAAAAGATGGTTGAAGCTGCTGTTGAAGACACCAACTTACCAATCGTCTTACACTTAGACCACGGTGCAGACTTTGAAATCTGCAAAGATTGTATTGATGGTGGTTTCACTTCAGTCATGATTGACTGCTCTAGCAAACCTTTCGAAGAAAACATTGCGATCACAAAGAAAGTTTGTGAATACGCTCACGCTCACGTGCCATACGTCACAGTTGAAGCGGAATTAGGTACCTTAGCCGGTATCGAAGATGAAGTTAAGGTTGAACACGGTGCTGAATCATACACCAGACCAGAAGACGTCGAAGAATTCGTTCGTAGAACTGGTTGTGACTCCTTAGCCATCGCCATTGGTACTTCTCATGGTGCTTATAAGTTCAAACCAGAACAATGCACAAGAGATCCAGAAACAGGTGTCTTATTACCACCTCCATTAAGATTCGATATCTTAGAAGAAGTGAGCAAACGTTTACCAGGTTTCCCAATCGTCTTACATGGTAGTTCCTCCGTTAACCAAGAATTCGTTAAGATTATTAACGATAACGGTGGTGCTCTTAAAGACGCCGTTGGTGTTCCAGAACAACAATTAAGACAAGCTGCTAGATTAGCTGTTTGCAAAATCAATATCGACAGCGACCTCCGCTTAGCGATGACTGCTGGTATTAGAGAACACATGAGAGCCCATCCAGATCACTTCGACCCACGTCAATACGTCGGTGATGGTAGAGCCTATGTCAAACAATTAGTCAAACACAAAATCACAGATGTGTTAGGCTCAAACGACAAGATTTAATTCTTGGAATTAGCAAACAAAAAGAAGCAATGTTGAGTTGCTTCTTTTTTGTTCTATATTAACGAATTGGTTTCCCATCAATTACCGATAAATTCTTACCGTTTCTTTTAGCGAGATATAAACTTTCATCCGCGGTCTTAATCACTTCGTTAAAGTCCTTAATTGTATCAATATTAACGAATGAGCCGCCGATAGAAATAGTGACGTAATTATAAGGCGCTCCTTTAGGAGCATCTATCTTCAAAGATAGGACTGCTAATCTAAGTTTTTCAATAATAGCGCTAGCTTCTTCAAACGTCTCAGCGGATTGGATTAATAAGAACTCTTCTCCGCCATAACGATAGAATTCTAACGCAGGAGATGGGAATGTCTTTCTCACACAATCTGCAATAGCTTTTAGGCAATAGTCTCCACCGATATGCGAGTATTGGTCGTTATATTGTTTAAAGTTATCAATATCAAACATCATCACTAATAAATTAGAGTCATTATTTTCTATTGAGTTCTTGGAATATTTTTCAATGGCATCTTTTAATGCATAACGGTTTCTACAAAGAGTTAATTCATCATATGTCGCGGTATTATAAAGCGCTTCATTTCTCAGTTCTTCGCAGTATCTTTGTGTTTCAGCATAGAAAAGAATGGAGACGATAAGGTATGAAACAACAGGAAGGAAGACTGCAACAAATGTATAATACATGAGTCCTTGCATGTCATAAGCACTGGTGAAGTAAATGGATAAACCAATTAAACCAAAGGAAAGAATACCATCAAGCACAATGGCTTCAATCCAGAAAACGGGTTGAATTAAAAGGAATAATGGAATTAAAGCAATTGATGGAGAAAGAGTTGGAGAAACTGACAAGAAGCCTTGTTTCAAATCAGCGTAAAATGATAGGAAGAAATAAACAATCATCGCTGAAAAGACTAAGACATTAGATACATGTCCAAATCCGTTTTTAATGTGTTCCTTTTTAGAGAACGTCGAAACAAGACCAAAGATAATTGCGCAGATCGTACCAGTGATGGAAATAATCTGTCCTAAGACAGAAGGTAAACCATATACTTCAACCTGGTTCCAATTGGTTTCAGCGCCCATAGAAAATAAGGCAATTAAATTGATTAATAAAACTAAAACCGCTGTTACTAAAGAAGAAATACGGATTTTGT
>CADCCA010000036.1 GCA_902799855.1 uncultured Erysipelotrichaceae bacterium
TAGTTCCTAAAATTTTTTAGGAATTAAGAGAAAGTTCCACAAAGAGAACTGTTTTTGTCGTACAAATCAATTTTTGCTTGATTTATTAATAGTTAAATCCCCCTTAAAAATAAAACCCTCAAAACTAGTCGAGGGAGAAACATTTTTAAATAAAAAAGGTCCCTCCGCTAGAATTACCTAGATCAGGTACGGTCGGTTCCAAGAAGAACCCTCTCAGCCGAATTTCGTTCAGCTCCCGGAAATATAATAGTCTCTTCTTTTTCTCTTGTTAATAACAAAAATCAATCAAAGCATATATAAACGACTAACATAATATTATGTTTTTGTGTTATAGTGATTTCACTTGGAGGTTTATCCTATGTCTGATGAAAATATCAACGTTAACGAAAAAGAAGAAGTGAAAGAAGAAGCTCCTGTTCAAAAGGAAACTCCTATTGAAGAAAAGCCGACTGAGGTTCAGGCCGAACAAGAGCCAAAAGAAACAATTAAAGAGAGTGAGAATCCAAATTCTTACGACAAAGAAATTGAAGCCGCTCGTTTAGATTTCCATAAAGCCTATAAAACATCTAGAACGGTCAGCAACATTTTAATGTTCGCTGTTGTCATCGTGATGGTTGGCATTATGTTTTTAATCATGGCGAAAGAAAACTACTTAAAGATCATCGGTTATGTTCTCGCTGGTCTTGCTGTTGCAGGCATGATTGTCTATTACATCTTTAACCGTAATAGATTACCAAATAAGACCAAAGCCTATATCAAAGTCTTAACCAACGCCGTTAATAGAGAAATGTTCTCCGATAATGATTTTGCCGACATTAGCGTTGATGCCGATGAAAGATTAAAAATGGATGATTTAGCGGGGGATGGTATTTATTCCGGTGCTAGTGAAGTCCGTTCAAGAAACGTTGTTCATGGTACTTTTAAAGGTCATCACTTCCTTTATTCCGAAGCTGCTTTAGTAAGACCATACAACAGAAAACAACAAGTCCCACCTTTATTTGTAGGTAGATATATTTCTGTTCCTAACAACATGAAATTTGATGGTCACTTCATTTTTGTTTATAAGAATCCAAAAGAACCATTAGATTTACCAAACGCTGTTGAAGATTTAAAGGTTTTAGAGGAAAAAGAAGACTTTGTGGTTTATGGACCAGAAGGCGCTAACTATCATCAAATCATTAATAACAAAACACTTTCCCAATTAAATAGAGTCAAAGTTGAAGGTCATTTATTGAACTTGAACGTTATCTTCTGGGGTGGCCATACTGCTGTTTATATCAGTTATGATGATACAGTCATGTCAGTGCCAGTTGATAAGCCATTAGATAAGGCTGCCTTTGATAAATCCTTTGATGATTTACTCATTTGCTTTAGAGCAATAACAGAGGAATAAAATATGTCATCAGTCGGTCGCTGGTACAACATACGTTGTTACAAACATAACGGCGCTTTACATCGTGTTTGGGACCGTGGTTTAGTTTTGGAAAACAATAGTGACTATATCGTTATTGCTTCTAAGAAAGCAAAAGTCGTAGAATCAAATGGTCGCTGCTGGTTCACTAAAGAACCTGCTGTCACTATCTTTTCTAAAAAGGAATGGTGGAATGTCATTTGTATGCTTAAAAAAGATGGCGTTTGCTATTACTGCAATATCGCTTCACCAAGCATCATTGATAAAGATTCAATCAAATACATCGATTACGATTTAGACGCTAAACTCTTCCACGATAACGAAATCAGAGTGTTGGATGAAAAAGAATATCTCCATCACAAAAAAAGTTATCAATATTCTGATGAATTAGATGCGGTTCTGAAGAACCAAACACAATTGATTGTCGAAAGAATGAAAAAAAGAGAATTCCCATTCGACGATCAATTAATTAATGATTATTTCAACAAATATCTAGAAAGCACAAAAAAAGAATAATATGGAAAAAATATTTGTTTCTACTAGTGCAGAAGAAACGATTGAATTAGGTAAAAAGATTGCAAAAGCCGCTACTAACGGCTCAACTTTTTGCTTTACTGGTGATTTGGGTGCAGGCAAAACCACTTTAGTGAGAGGTATTGCCCAAGCTTTGAACATCAAAAGTGTCGTTCAATCACCAACATTCAACATTATGAAAATATATTTCGATGGTGTTAAACCATTGATTCATATTGATGCTTATCGTCTCGCTGATGTTAATACCGATATTGGTTTAGATGAATACATTGGCTATGAAACTGGTCTAACAGTAATTGAATGGCCAGATTTCATTAAAGAATTAATCCCAAACAACGCGACGACTATCAGCATTACTAACTTAGGTGATAACCAAAGAAGAATCGTCATTAATACACAAGATTCCTCTTTATTGGAGGGCTTGAACTAATGATTACAATTCTTTTAGATTCATCTAACACAAACCTTTCAGTTGGCATTGCTAGAGATAACCTTCTTTTAGAAGCCATTTCTTATGAAGCTTGGCAAAGACAATCCGAGTATATGATTCTCGAATTGAATAAGCTTTTAGACAAATATGGCGTTAAAAGGGAAGAAATAAAAGAAGTCATTGTCGCTAAAGGACCTGGCTCATATACAGGTGTCAGAATTGCTATTACAATCGCTAAAACTATTGCAGTAGCGTTAGATGCAAAATTATATGCAGTTAGTTCGCTTCGAGTGCAAAAAGACGGCACATGTCCATCAATTTGCTTAATAAATGCGAGAAGTGGTCGTTCTTATATCGGGGTATATGAAGGACATAAAACTATTCTCGAAGATCAAATTATGAAAAACGAAGATGTCCTGAATTATATTTCAGAACATCCAAGTTATAGTGTCACAGGTGACACAAAATATTTAAACATCGAAGGCAAAGAACCAAATAACATTGCTGAGATGTTAGACTTAAAAGATTCTTTAGAATCAATTAACCCACTAAGTCTTAAACCAGTTTACATGAAGGATTAGTATGCAGAACCTATTTATCAACATTAGAGAAGCTACAGAAAATGACCTTCCAGCCATTATGCAAATTGAAGGTCTTTGTTTTCCTTATGGTGCTTGGAAAGAAGAAAATATCATTTATGAATTAAAGGAAAATCCGGTTGCTCATTTTTGGGTAATAGAACTTGCTTTAAAAGAAAATGATCCTTACCAAGTAGTGGGTTTCTGCGATTATTGGGAAACATTTGATAGTGCAACTATTTGTCAAATAGCAGTCCATCCATATCTTCAAAGAAGACAACTTGGTACAGCGATGATGGATGAAATTTATAACGATTGCTATGCAAAGAAAGTCCAAACACTTACTTTAGAAGTAAGAGTTGGCAATATCCCTGCTATTAATTTCTATAAGAAACAGGGCTTTGAAGTTGAAACAACCAAGCCTCACTATTACGACAATGGTGAAGATGCTTTTTACATGATATTGAAGGTGAAATAAAATGGCGATTATATTAGCGATTGAATCAAGCTGCGATGAAACTAGTGTTGCTATTACAAAAGATGGCAAACTCCTTTCAAATGTCATAAATACTCAAATAGAAGTTCACCAAAAGTATGGTGGAGTTATGCCAGAAATCGCTTCTAGATTACACTGTGAAAATATTGGTTTAGTCTTAAAAGAGGCAGTCGAAAAAGCTGGCATCAAATTAGAAGATGTTGATGCATTTGCGGTGACACGTGGCCCTGGTTTGATAGGGGCGTTGCACGTTGGAATGCAGTGCGCCAAGACATTAGCAATGTTGTATAAAAAACAACTTATTCCTGTCCATCACTTAGCGGGTCATATCTATGCTAATGAATATAACGAGGAGCTTAAATTTCCATTGCTCGCTGTCGTTGTTTCTGGTGGAAATAGCGAACTCGTGCTAATGAAAAGCCACATGAATTTCGAAATTATTGGCGAAACTAGAGATGATGCTATTGGTGAATGCTACGATAAGGTTGCAAGGGTTTTAGGCCTTCCTTATCCTGGTGGAATTCCAATTGATAAATTAGCCAAAGAAGGTGAGCATACATATCACTTACCAAAACCTTTAGCAGGTGAAGATACTTATGATATGTCTTTCTCCGGACTAAAAACTAATGTCATCAATTTGGTTCATAATCTTGAACAAAAAGGTGAAGAAATTAGAGTGGCGGATATGTGCCGCAGTTTCCAAGATGTTGCCATCGGTATTGTCATTCAAAGAGCAACAAGAGCGATTAAAGAATTCAATATTAAACAAGTTGTTTTAGCGGGTGGAGTTTCTGCTAATTCGTACTTGAGAGAACAAATGCAGATTGAATGTAAAAAATTAGGTGCTAATATTATCATTCCGCCAATGTGGTGTTGTACTGATAATGCCGCAATGATTGCAAAAGTTGCGGAGCACCTCTATGATATGAAAGTTTTCGCTGACTTAGATTTAGGTGTTGATCCTAACTGGTCAATCGAAAAATGGAACGAATTTAAAAATTAAGATGACAAAGTTATCTTAGATAACTAGAATGTTATTAAGGAGCATAATTATGGAACCTATGAAAATAACAAACTTCGAACTATATGACATCGTTACAAACGGCGATCAAGAAGAAATCGAAGGTTTAGAAGAACTTGAACTTGAAGGTTGGGTCAAAACAAATCGTGATAATGGCTCAATCGGTTTCGTTGAATTCAACGATGGCACATATTTTAAAAGTGTCCAATTAGTGTATACAGAAAAAAGTCAAAATCACGATGTCTTATCTTCTTTAAAAACAGGCGCTGCTATTAAAGTGACTGGTAAGTTAGTCTTAACTCCAGAAAACAAACAACCATTTGAAATCGCAGTGGATAGCTGTTCTTTAGAAGGTGATGTCGATGATGATTATCCACTTCAAAAGAAGAGACATAGTTTTGAATTCTTAAGAGAAATCGCTCACATTAGACCAAGAGCGAATACTTTCCAAGCGGTCTATAGAGTGAGAAGCGTTCTCTCTTTTGCGATTCATGAATTCTTCCAAAACAATGGATTCATCTATGTCCACACACCATTAATTACTACTAACGATGGTGAAGGCGCTGGTAACGTCTTTGACGTTGTCACCCATGACACCAAAGATCCAAACTCATTCTATGGTAGAAAAGTTAACTTAACAGTGACTGGTCAATTACACGTTGAACCATTCGCTTTAGCTTTTAGAGATGTTTATACATTTGGTCCTGCCTTTAGAGCGGAACACTCTAATACAGTGAGACACGCTTCTGAATTCTGGATGGTTGAACCTGAAATGGCGTTCACTGATTTAGAAGGCAATATGGATGTTATCGAAGACTGCGTTAAATTCTGTATCAATTACATTCTTTCTGCTTGCCCAGAAGAAATGAATTTCTTCAACACCATGATTGATAAAACATTAATTGAAAGATTAAATCATGTCGCTAACAGTGATTTCAAGAGAATGACATACACTGAAGGTGTCGAATTATTAAAGAAAGCCGTTAAAGAAGGTCACGTCTTTGAAAACAACAA
Source organism: uncultured Erysipelotrichaceae bacterium (assembly GCA_902799855.1). Next base: position 5,485 of record CADCCA010000036.1, read on the forward strand.
CATCGAATGGGGTATGGACTTACAAAGTGAACACGAAAGATATCTCACTGAAGAAATCGTTAAAGGCCCATTATTCTTAACTGATTATCCAAAAGAAATTAAAGCTTTCTATATGAGAGAAAACAATGATGGTAAAACCGTCGCTGCCTGTGACTTATTAGTCCCAGCCGTTGGTGAACTCGTCGGTGGTTCTCAAAGAGAAGAAAGATACGATATCCTTCTTAAGAAAATGCAAAAACTTGGTAACGATAAAGAACTCGATTGGTATTTAGATACCCGTAGATATGGTGGTTGCAAACACTCCGGTTTCGGTATCGGTTTCGATCGTTTATTAATGTACATCACGGGTATGCAAAACATCCGTGATGTTCAACCATATCCAAGAACAAGCAATAGCATCAAATACTAGAGGTAGCTAGCATGGTCGAAGAACTTCAACAAGTTGAAAAAGAAGAACGTCGTGCAAGATTAAAAACAAGAATGCTCTGGATTATTATCATTCTTGATATCTTGTTATTTGGCTATGCCATTTACGAAATCATTTACTTAGTCTTATCAATGCTATAAAAAAAGAATCCCTTAATAAAGGGATTTTTTATTGTTGATTGTTTTCGCTTGGTGTTTGTTGTTGTTCAATAGGAACGTTATTCAAACTGAAGTTTTCTAAGTTACTGCTAAATACTGATTTGGATAACTTAATCGCTCTAATGGTTCTTGCTAAATAAGATTGAGCGGCCACTAAATACCATAATCCGCCACCAATAATCATTGGGATAGCGAAGTATGAGAATAAACCTTCAGCCACAAAGTGTGGTGTATTAATAAGTGGTGGCCATTCTTTCAATAAAGTTAAACCAAATACCTTCGTATAGTGGTCTGGATTTTCAAATTGCCATAAGAAGAATAAGGTGCCAAAACCATCGTCTTTATTAAATGGATTATATGACCAATTATTGAATATCACGTTATGCAAAATAATTAATGAGATACCAGAGATAATTAAGACCACTGGAATCCAAGCTTGTTTTAAGAAGCAACGTCTATTTTTCTTTCTAGCGTACACTCTTAATTGGTGAGGAGTGGTGATGATACGGTTCACAACAACAGCATGAATTAAAGCATCGCATTTTTTACCTTGCCACTTCATTGTGCGGACAATTAAAGAACCGAATAAACCAAACAAAACGAAAACAATGATTATCGCTAAGAAGAAGGCGATAAGGATATGCTTATCATTTTCTGAAAGTTTAATTAATAAATTCAGGTTCATCTTTACCTCACATCATAATCTATAGAAACACCAGATCCGGTGTCTTCATCTTCATCTTCGTCGTAATATGAAGAACCCTTTGGTACGTATTCTTCCAAATCTTCATCGATGATTTCTTCTTCTTTAGGAGCGGAAGTTTCAATTGTTTCTTCCCTCACTAAAACCTCTTCTTCTTGAATGGTCTCTTGTCTTTGAACTGGAACTTCTTGTTCTACTTCATCATCTATCTCTTCTTCAAAATCGTTATCTTCTTCATCTTCGTTAGCGGTTTCTAAGATTGGTTGCTCTTCTTCGATTTCCTCTTCTTCTGGTTCGTAGTGTTGAACAGGAGATTCATCTCTTAAATCATAGAAAACAGCTTTTTCAATAGAACCCTGTTCGGGTGCTTCTTGACGTTGAAGAGGCTCTCTAGTAACAGGAGATTCTACATAAGCTGGACGAGGAGCAGGAGTGGGCTCTTGATAATTGACTGGTTGAGCAGGATTAGGAGCCTCACTAATTGGAGATTCTTCTTCTCCTTCTTCCGCTCTAGCAGCGGCTTTTTCTTTTAATAATCTTAATTCCTTATCTTCTGGTAATTCTGGGAAGAACTTTCTACCAGTAAAGAAATAGAAGATTGATTTAACTAATTGGAAAATAAAAAGGAAAATGCCAACCACCCCAAAGAGGAGCAATGCTAGCACAAAAAAAGGAAATCCTATGACGTATAAGATACCTTTACCAAACATTTTTAATAAACCAATCATACTAATATTTTAGATATTACTGTCTATTTTTAGCAAATAATTCTTAATAAAACTTATCACACCAATAAATAATGGGAAAAAGATGAACAAAATCACACCGTTTGGCTTAGTTAGATATTGATAGAATAAAGCAAAAACAATGATAGAAATAAAGATCGAAATTGCAAAAATAATATAGATAAATAACTTCTTCGCCATCATTAAATCAATTAATAAGAATGCAGCAAAATATAAGCTTAAAGCAAGGAATACTAACGCTAGTGGTAAAAAGAAGAAAGTGCAGCATATGCTCATCAAAATAGAAAACTCTAAACCAGCAATATATGGGGCAAAATAGTTGACACGTGTATTGATTTCGATACCCATCTTTTTGGCATCACTTAATAAAACAAAGTGCGTCAAAGCACATTGAATAAGTGAAATAAAGAAGATAAATAAGAACACTAATTCAGTGCGATAGGGGAATTCAGTTAATCTAAAAATCGTTAGAAACGCCATTACTATATCAGCGTTACTAATAAAATTAATTAAAGGAATAAAAGCGTATGTTAAAGCAGCGTTAATAATTGTGGAAGAAAGGACCATCCAAAACGGATGAATCTTTTTTTCTAAAAACACACCGATAAAGAAACCGCTGATAATGGCTGGAACAACATAGAATAACGTATCGCTAATATTAAAAATCATGCATAATCCGACACTAGCGGCAGCGTAAATCAAATAATATCTTTTCAAGCAGAAGTAACTAACGATGGAACTTGCGAAAGGAAGTAACAAGATTAGTAAAAGCATCATTAAAGGAATATATGTGGCTAAGACGATAAAGATGAGATTTATCGCCGTCATAATTCCCATGTAAGTGATGTGGTGAACAAGCGTTGTTTTCTTTTTAAATAATGCCATACCTACAAATATTTTACATAATTATCACATTTTTTGTGTAACAAATCATAAAGAGTTATATACTATACATTACCTATGAACAATATCTTAAGAATTTGTACTTTATTTTTATTAACCTCGCTTAGTTCTTGCGCCACTTCAAATAGTAGTGGAACAAGTTCTATCGAGCCCAAGGAATATGAAATAGTTGAAAAACAAAGTATCTCTTTAAGTGAATTTTTCTTCCAAGAAGAGGAAGATTACCTCGTCTTCATCCACGCTGACACATGCTCTCATTGTAAGCAAATAATAGGGGACGTTGCCCAGTTTGCGGAAGATAATCTCATAAAAACTTACTTTCTCAATACTTCAAAAGAAGAAAACAAGATGAATAAAGTTTCCGTGGAAGAAGTCACTGTGGGAGTTGATAATCTCGATGATCTAAGTTATGCAGGAACACCAACAATTTTTGAAATAGAAAAAGGTGTGACAACTGCCCACATACCAGGAAAAGATAAATGTTTAACCTTTTTAAACGAAATAAGGAAGAATAATTTATAAATCGCCATTGCATAGGCGTGCTTTTCTTTGTTAATATATTGTTAACAATATATGAATTATCAAAATGAATTAAATGAAAATCAATATCTCGCTGTCACAAGCGAAGCCCAACATGTTCGTGTCATTGCTGGTGCTGGCAGTGGAAAGACACGTGTTTTGACATACCGTATTTCCTATTTAATTTCTGAAATGGAAGTTGAACCATGGAAGATTTTAGCGATTACTTTCACTAATAAAGTCGCTAATGAAATGAAGAATCGTGTTGTCAAAATGATTCCAGAAGCATCCAAAGATTTATCAATTAAAACCTTCCATAGTTTTGCAGCGTATTTCTTACGTCATGAAATCTCTATTTTAGGCTTCCCATCATCATTCACCATTATTGATGAAGAAGATCAAACCAAATTAGTGAAAGATATCGCTGCTGAAATGGGTTTCAAACGCGGTGATAAAATTGTTTCAAATACATTAGCCTATATCGGTAGACAAAAACTATTAGAAAAATATCCTGATGATATTCATATTGTTAAACCTGCTTTTGAAGATGAAAAAACATGCTTAGAAATCTATCATCGTTACGAAGAAGAAAAATATAAAAACTACGCTTTAGACTTTGATGATTTGCTTTTATTAACCAATCGTATCTTAGAAGATTATCCAGATATTAGAACCAAATGGCAAAACCGTATTGACCATATCTTAATTGATGAATTCCAAGACACTAATGACGTGGAATATAAAATGGTTAAATATTTAAAGAAACCAGAAGCATATTTATATGTCGTTGGTGATCCAGATCAAACTATCTATACCTGGAGAGGGGCTAATCAAAACATCATCTTGGAATTAGATAAGCGTTTCTACGATATGATTACCATCGTCTTAGATAGAAACTATCGTAGTACCCAAGCTATCTTAAATTCCGCTAATAAACTTATCGCTCATAACAAACTAAGAGTGACTAAGAATCTTTATACAGAACAAAATATGGGTGACAAAGTCAATGTCCATTCTTCTCCATCAGGAAGATTAGAAGCAGACTACGTCGCTAGAGAAATCGCTAAATTAAAACAATTCGGTGGTTATAAATATAACGATATTGCTTTGCTATATCGTTCAAACTATATCACCATGGATTTTGAAACAGCGTTAACCCGTTATCAAATCCCATATAAAATTTATGGTGGCACTAAGTTCTATCAAAGAAGAGAAATCAAAGATGTTCTTTCCTATTTCCATTTAATCGTTAATACCAAAGATGACATCTC
>CADCCA010000037.1 GCA_902799855.1 uncultured Erysipelotrichaceae bacterium
GTTTTATTTAAGAATACCTTGCCGCATATTTTTTACTCCTTTTCTGGAATTGAATTATTATATCACATCAGTTTTAGGAAAACAAGTATCTAAAAGAAAAGAGATGGAGAACATCTCTAGTCTACATATTTCCAGCGTTGCTTGCCCGCTGTTTTTGTTATTCCTCTGCAACAATTTGATATGCAACTGGAACTAACTCCAGTTTTTTCTTCAGCTTCTTTGAAACTGTTATAAACAATACCTGTGTCAAGATTAACAACTTTCTTACTGGCTTTTTTAGATAAAATTTGTTTCTTACATTCAGGACATCCACAGCCCATTCCTGTCCTAACATAAATGGTTGTTGGCCAATTGTGTCCACATTTAGAACATATCCACCAATACTTTTTGTTGGATTTTGCTGTTACTTCATCAGGTTTCTTTGTGTTTTTCGAATAGTCCCACTCCTTAGCGACATCAGGATATTGAGATGCTAAATCATTAAATCCTTTGAGTATTTTTTGCCCTGAACAATAAGGACAATTTCTACCAATTGAACGTTTGCTAGCTTGAACGTGCCAATTATGACCTAAATTGCATTTCCACCAAAATTTTCTATTAGAAAAGACTGGAATTAAAGCTGGATCAATCCCTTTATTTTTATCCCAATCCCATTCTTTAATAAGTGGACTATTTGCAATTGAATTCTCTTTAATTTGAGATGCCACTTTAGATATAATTTGTGAACTGTCCCTATCTATATCAACATCAATCATTTTTGAACAACCAAATTTACTATTTATTGCCTTAATAATTTCGTTAATTGCACTACTCAATTCGGTATTGCTTTTATAAGTTGCAGTTAACTTAATTGATTCGCTTTCGTAATGCGGGCATCCACTTTCTCTAATCCTGAAAAGTGATATTCCTTCTTTGGAACAAAGCAAATCTTTCGCCATGTCCTTTTCAACGTTCTTATGCCACCTCGAGCCATCGTATTCTATGCCGACTTTTAAAGAAGGGATATAAATATCTAATTCCAATCTCTTTAATTCTTTTGACCGATAATTCTCTACACAGTCCTCGAATAATTGAGAAATATAAAAAGCGATAATTTTCTCTGGATATGAGGTTCTTAATTCCTTGCTACAATGTGGGCAACCTTCACCATTAGTGGTTCTTCTATAGACTTCACATTTCCAAGTGTGTCCTCTCTTACATCTCCAGTGGACAACTTGTTTGCTACCGTAAGTGACATCAGTTGGACGAATTCCTATTTTATCGTTTTCTTCATAATCCCATTCATCTAAAAGGTGAGGATGAGTTGTTTTTATGTCATTAAAACCTTTTAATACTCTATGGTTAGAACAATAAGGACAAGCATTATCACGAGTCACTCTATGTGAAGCAGAATCTTCCCATCTATGCCCTAAAGAACATTTCCAATGATATGGTAAATTTGACTGAGGATAAATTTTATCAGGCGTTGTTTCGTTTAGTTCATAATCCCACTCATCAGCTATTCTAGGATATAGGGTTGCTAAACTCTTTTCTTTAGGGGCAATTGTGTAACCTTGTGCTACGCACATTTTACATCTCGCACCCTTATTCTTTCTTTCGATTCTAGTTGTCCATTCGTGCCCACAAACGTGGCATTTCCAATGTGCCGTTTTATTACTACCACAAGTTAAATGATTTGGGTTTAAACCTATTTCATTGTTTTTTACCCAATCCCAATCAAGCATTAGTTCTTCACTATCAACAACTAGTTTCTTCATAATATTCATTATAAAAGAAAAGAGATGATTTCTCATCTCCTAATTTAATAAGTCTCTAACATCCTTCAGTGGCACCATTATGCCAATCTTTTGGTCAACATACATTTGTGCCGTTTGGTCAGTTGGGTCAAGTGCTTTAAGTGGTAGCACACTAATCCACACTCCTTCAAGTCCGTGCATATTCTCACATACTTCAGTGACTTCTGCCTCAAACTTCTTGACTCCGTATTTACGGAAACTGACAATCACTCTATCTCCGATACAATACTTGCAAATTCTTGTCCTGTCTTGGGAGATTTTAATTCTTGGTTCTTTTGTACTCATTTAAATCGTACCTTCTTTCTATTATTATACTGCCGCAATAGAAATATTTCGTCAGCAACCTTTTTAATTATTTGTATCAATGTTGTGTTCAGGTAGTTCGAATCCCGTAAGTGCCTTCAATTTTTATGTCTTTCCCTAGCCCATTTCGGGATTCATACTAGTTCCTTCGATTCCCACATGGTGCTATCAATTCCACTAATATGCTGTTTTTAAGGTAAAATCGCCCCATTTAGGCAATAAAAAAGCCCTAATAATGTATTAGAGCAATTTTGTTTAGATGGTGCCCCCTGGCGGAATCGGACCACCGATTCATCCTTACCATGGATGCGTAATACCATTTTACTAAGGGGGCAGCACTAATAATTATACATAAATAAGGACTTATGGCAATAAATGTTTTTAGTTTATTCTTCTATCACTCCATATAGGTCATAGACATAACTTTCTTTAATAAGAACTCTGACCTTTTCTCCTTCTTTTAATGGCTTATTACTTTGGAAAAGAATCTTACCATCAATATCATCGGGAGCGTTATAGTAGCTTCTTAACAAATAATAATCGTGCCTTCTTCTTTCGAATATTTAAAAGCGCCTAAGTGATCAAATTTGATTTCTTTAATGAAATCCAAGAGATTTTCAAAGTCTTTTTTCGTTTCTCCTGGGAAACCCACCATTACGGTTGTTCTTAAAATAGCGTGAGGAATTCTTTTTCTAATTTTTGTGAAAAGATTTCTTAAATACTCTTTATCACCACGTCTATTCATCGCTTTTAAAATGGCGTCCTCACTATGTTGAATAGGCACATCAAAATAAGGTGTTAGTCTTTCTTCACTAGCGATTAATTCGATTAATTCATCGCTGATTTCATCAGGATACAAATATAAAAGACGGATGTACTCTAATCCTTTGATTTTTAATAGTTCTTTAAGTAAATCAACGATGGTTTTCTTTTCTTTTAAATCAAGACCATAACGCGTGGTGTCTTGTTCCAAGACAATTAATTCTTTATAACCGTCATTAGCGAGTTTTTTAGCTTCGTTAACAACACTTTCAAAAGGACGAGATACATATGGGCCTCTAATGAGTGGAATCGCACAGTATGTGCAACAATTAGAGCAACCATCACCAATTCTTAGATAAGCACTATAGGTACCTGTTGACACTAAACGATAATTATCATTTAAGCCTTCGTAATTAGTGAGTTCGTGGTCTAGACTCGCGAGTAATGCATTAAAGCGTTTATATTCTCTAATAGGAATCCAGAGGTCGACTTCTGGGATTTCTTTTTTTAATTCATCTAAATAACGATTGACTAAACATCCTGTCACAACGACTTTTTGTTTTTTGTTGATGTTATCAAGAATTGTATCAATGCTTTCTTTTTTACTGGATTCAATGAATCCACAGGTATTGATAATCAAGATATCTGCATCACTTTTATCATTAACGATTTGATAATGATTTTTTAAAAGCAAACCTAAAATATTCTCACTATCGACGAGATTTTTTTCGCACCCTAAAGAAATGAGAGCGATTTTTTTCATTATTCACTCCTTAAAGCGATGACTGGATCTTGTCTAGAAGCGTGCATACTTGGAATTAAGCCCGCTAAAACGGATAAGACGATGCTTAAGGCAATCATGATTAAGATAATAGTTGGTGTTAATACCGCAATAGAAGGCACACCAAATGGTGAAACTGCTAAGTTGATGATGAGGCACACTACCGCAGTAATCGCGATACCGATAAGACCACTTAATGTACCAGTGACAAGGTTTTCGGCGATAAATAAACGAGAAACGTCTCTCTTTCGACCACCAAGAGAACGGATGACACCAATTTCTTTGACTCTTTCCATAACTGAGATATAGGTAATAACCGCAATCATGAAGGAAGAAACAACTAAGGATAATGAGGTGAAAATCACTAAGGCTGTAGTAATAATTGTAATCATCGTATTGATGACACTGATGATCATGGAAATTGTGTCAGTATAGGTTAATTCCATTCTGTCTTCAAAATGGATGACTTTTTCTTCTGCTGTACCATCGTAAAGAGTGATATCGACTTTCTTATTCCAGTCGTCTAGATAGTTATTGACTTTGTTCTTGTATTGGAAATTGACAGGATAGATGCTCATTTGCACTGGTAAATTATCACGATACTCGTAATTCATTTCTGGGCGACCATCAATACCAATGACTGGTTCATTGGTCACTGGATCAAGAACTGGAATTTCGAGTTGTTTTAAACCAGATATTGAACGGAAGTGTGTTTCGTTTTCACCAGCGTAATCAACACCAGTAATCTTGGAGAATAAGGAAGAGAATGATGAATTTAAATCACCATTTAAGCATGAGGCAAAGCCTGTCGCGGTAACTGGATTATCTGGATCAGAATAATCTGGATAAGAGAATGTAACGTAGGCTTTATACATTTCAGCGTTCTTGCGTTCGCTTTGTAAGAAACTTTCAAAGTGCTTGGTGAAATAGCTTTCCTTGTTGTCTTGCATGTATTTATCTTGGAAGGCTTTGGTGTAATAAACACCACGTCTAAGACAACCAAATTGGACATCTTTCTTTGGTTTTAAAATGCCAGACACTGTTAATTCAGTGCCGTTGCCCCAACTTGCTTCTGCTTCCGCTGGATATTGGAAAGCAGTAATTTCTGTTTGTTTGGTCTTTTCTTTATTGCATAAGAAAGGCGTGACAGTTGGCGGGGCCATCATCATGAGATTTTGTAAATCTGTAGTGACTGTCGCGGTTGTGTCATTACCTTCTTCGATGTTGACGATGGATAAAGCGGCATAATCACTCGCGGATAAGCCCGCACCACCGATAAGACTTAAAGCCTTATCTGCAGGAATGCAAACAAATGTACCTTTGGTTGGATCTTCGCTATTTTCTGGATCTTCTAATAAATCAGAGAATTTTAAATTTGGATTAGAGAAGGCGGCGATTAAAGGAGAATTGCTTGGATCACTAGGATAGAAGTCATATGCCATCTTGATTAAATAAACACTTTCGTAACTATTTGGGTTAATAGTTAAATGAGTGCCGTTATAAATGATAGCGTTAATCATACTCATCGCCGAGTTATCACTATAAGAGATGACGTAGAATTCATCATCACTGCTCTTTCTTAAAACGACGTTATATTCGTTATAAGCACTATCTTGGAGTTCTTTTGGCTCATTACCATAAATGGTATTGTGCGGATAGTAAGTGAGTTTTTTACTCATTAAATCTTCAAAGGAGAATGATTTACGATATGGGTATTTAGTATCCAATTGATCAAGCTCTTCTTGTGGGGTGTTTGGATCATATTTCTTAATCGCTTTTTTAGCGATGTTCATCAGTTCTTCTTCTTGGTAATAACCCATTTGAGCGAACACTAAATCGGTTAAGGTTTGATCGCCTTCCACCACTAACATAATTTCGTTTTCGTTTTGTGGGAAGTGAGCGTTTTCTCCTAACAAATCATATTGGGTGAGAATATAATCTTGTTCACCTGGCATGAGGAGCATGAAGTCAGTAAATAAGTCCACGTATTGGGCGTATTGTTCAAAACCTTCTACTGTTTGAAGTTCACCGATATATCTTTGGGTGAGACCGTTTAATGAGATTTTGCAGTTCTTTGTCTCAGGATCAACGCCTGGTCTAATTGTTTCAGGAATGGTATATGACCAGTCGGTGAAAATGTTATTTGTGGGGTCGATGCCATAGTTAAACGACAAAGCGGAAATATAATCTTCTGGAATTTCTTTAACAAATTCCACGAGATTATCATCAATGGTATTAGTTTTCACGGACATGATGTCAGTGTATTTATCCATTAAGTAATCAATCATGGAATTAAGACCAACTCTAGTTTTGGTATCAAAATCCATGATTTTGGAATCGGTATTGGAATATAAGCCAGTCATCAGGGATGAATAGTCCACTGCTTCTTCTGCGATGGTTAATGGGTAACTTGAAAGCATATCATCTTGCATATCGTGAATGTACATGTTCACGCCTGTAGATGCAGCGAGGACAGTAGAAACACCGAAGATACCAATGCTACCAGCGATCGCCACTAATACGGTACGTTTTGATTTTGAGAATAAGTTAGCAACAGATAAAGATGTCGCAGTTAAGAAAGACATTGAACTTTTCTTTTTGTTGCCTTTGTTAACTTCTTCAAGGTCATCGTAAATTTCACTAGCTTCTTCGTTTTCATCGTATGGATTAGAATCACCTTTGATTTCACCATCGAACATATTGACGATACGGGTCGCGTATTTTTCTGCTAAATCAGGGTTATGGGTGACCATGACGACTAAGCGGTCTTGGGCCACTTCTTTTAATAAGTCCATGATTTGGACACTAGTTTCACTATCAAGAGCACCAGTTGGTTCATCTGCTAAAAGGATTTCTGGATTGTTAACAAGAGCTCTTGCGATAGCGACTCTTTGCATTTGACCACCAGATAACTGGTTAGGTCTTTTCTTTTCCATGCCTTTTAAGCCGACTTTTTCTAAAGCAGCATAGGCTCTTTCTTTTCTTTCTTTACGAGAAATACCAGCGATAGTTAAGGCGAGTTCAACGTTTTTGCTAATGGTTTGGTGACCGATTAAGTTATAGGCTTGGAAAACAAAGCCAACCGAATGGTTACGATATGTATCCCAGTCGCGGTCAGTATAGTTTTTCGTTGATTTATTCTTAATAATTAAATCGCCGTCAGAATAGCGATCTAAACCACCGATGATATTTAATAATGTTGTTTTACCACACCCTGATGGGCCTAAAATCGCAACAAACTCGTTGCGTCTAAAGTTGAGTGAAACACCGCGTAAAGCCCTGACGGGATCTTGGTATTTCATTTCGTAGTTTTTCTTGATGTTTACTAGTCTGAGCATAATTAAATACCTTCAATATGTATTGAATAATACCAACAAACATCTATATTTTCAACAAAGATGATTTTATTTTTATTAAAATCTATCTTCTACTTTTTAAAGGTATGAGTTAATGCCCAAGTTTCTTCGCCTTCTTCTTGGATGTTGTGCTTGGTTGGAAACTCATCGCTAACACCAGAACGAAGAGCGGCTTCGCTTAATAAATATGAGAGTATTTCTTTCTTTTTTATTTTGAGCAAAATGAAGATAATTAACGAGAATAAAGCGATGAAAAAAGAGGTTAAAGAAATATAGAGAAAACTAATGTAGAAAAAGACATATGGTTTAAGGAAGAAAAACGCTAAAAGGAAGAGAGCCCCTACTCCCGCAAAAATGATGGATAAGAGTGGCGCGCTACTATTTACCACGTTATATTGTTTTTCTAATTTTTTAGTAGCTTTATAGTCTTCAATTTCTTTTGGTTCTCTTTGGAAATTTAAAACCACAGTGTTATTGGGTTTGAGATCTTCTTGCGAGGCTAAAGACCAACCGAAAGATGCTTGCTGTTTGGTGTATTCTTCTACTTTTGAAAGAGGAACTCTTTTACTTTTGTTTTCCATATTTTTCTCTTAACGCTTGCATCTTTTCTTCAGCGTTTTTCACGATTTCTTTTTCATTATCTAGATATTTTAATAATTGTTTACTGCGTAAATAGAAAAGTAAGACATCTCCCCCTAAAAATAAGGAAGCAGGGATGAAAAAGACTAAAAAGCAAGTCAAAGTATCCATCACTTTTAATAATGAAATGATTAAAGCAGCGGTAATAAGAGCAAAAGCAACCGCTACTAAAATGATTAAGCTCCAGAAAGGAAGTAACTTTGGCGAGGTTTCTTTTTCAATCTCCACCATTTCTTGATAATAAGGAACATTTTCGTCTCTTTCAAAATAAAGGATACTTGGAGCGTTTTCCTTTTTCTCTTCTTTGACCAATTTCCAATCGAAAAGTCCCATTAAATAAACGGAACGACTAACCGAATGGCTATTAACTTTTCTTTGGCATGTTTCCATATCGTTATTCTATCGTTTAGACATTATATTCACAAGAATTATTTATTATTTAAATAAGGGACCTTTATATCTTGCTAATTTTAAATATAGAAGTTACAATAATGTTACAAAGTATGATTAATCGTAAACATAGCACTAAAGACTACATTACTATTGCTCTTTACTATTTAATGTCAAAAAAGGACTATGAATCCACCACAGTCACTGACATTTGTAACAAAGCTCGTGTTTCTCGTATGTCCTTCTATCGTTATTTCAATAACAAGGAAGACATCTTTATCAATTACTGCGATGAAAGATTCGAAGAATTTTTTGCCCAAGTGAAAGAGAAGAACATTAACAATATCAGATCATTCTTGATTGAAATCTTCTTGTTCTTAAAGAAATATGCGAGACAAGTTAATGTTTTAAAGAAAGCCCATAAAGAAAACTTAATCGTTGAAAAGTTTACTGATTACGGAACATATTTGGCTAAGCACATCAACTTGATGGTTGATAATAACCCTATCGCTAACCGCATTTTAGCAGCCTTCCTTGCTGGTGGCACCGCTAACATCTTATTATTGTGGTTCGAATTAGGCTTAGATGTCCCACCAGAAGAGATGGCCGAAATTGCGACAAATATCTTCCGCTCAATCGGAGAAAAAACGCATTAATTTTTGAACGCTTATATACACGAATTAAATAGCATTTCAAAGAGAAAAAAACAGAAAACTATACACTGTATAAAAATATGTTTTTTCCTCTTTTCTTTTATTCCTTAAATTAAATACTATATATGCACACGCCCTATAAAAGTGTGTCACCACTTTAGGGCATAATGACATAAGTATTTTGGGGAAATACTTTAAGTATATTTAGAACTAATAAGGAGAAGCTCTATGCTTAGAATTAAGAAAAGAGATGGCGGAATCGAAGATTTTGACATTAGCAAAATTGAGAACGCGATCGAAAAAGCCTTTATGGCGGAACACAAATTTTACAACCATGACATCATTGAGATGTTAGCTTTACGCACCACTGCCGAATTCAATAAAAAAGTCGTCAATGACACCATCGGCATTGAAGATGTGCAAGACGCAGTCGAAATCGTCTTAATCCAAGCGGGTTACGTTGATGTTGCTCGTTCATACATCATCTATCGTAAACAACATCAAAATTTACGTGATATTAAAGAAACCAACCTCAACTATAAGAACGTCGTTGACAATTATTTAAAGATTAACGACTGGCGTGTTAAAGAAAACAGCACCGTCACCTATTCCGTAGGCGGCCTTATTTTGAGCAATAGCGGCGCTGTCACAGCCAATTACTGGTTATCTGAAGTCTATGATGATGAAATCGGTAACGCTCATAGAAACGCCGAAATTCACATCCATGACTTGTCCATGCTTACTGGCTATTGCGCTGGTTGGTCATTAAAGCAACTCATCCAAGAAGGTTTAGGTGGCGTTCCTGGAAAGATCACTTCTTCTCCTGCTAACCACTTAAGCACTCTTTGTAACCAAATGGTTAACTTCTTAGGTATCATGCAAAACGAATGGGCAGGCGCTCAAGCTTTCTCCTCTTTCGATACCTATTTAGCCCCATTTGTTAAGGTTGATCATTTAACCTATAAAGAAGTCAAACAATGCATCCAATCATTCATCTATGGTGTTAATACACCAAGTAGATGGGGTACCCAAGCTCCATTCACTAACATCACTCTTGACTGGGTCGTTCCAAACGATATGGCCGAACTCAACTGTTTAGTGGGTGGCAAAGAAATGGACTTCAAGTACAAAGACTGTGTTGAAGAAATGGCAATGGTCAACAAAGCCTTTATCGAAATCATGATCGAAGGCGATGCGAATGGCCGTGGTTTCCAATACCCAATTCCTACCTATTCCATCACTCGTACATTTGACTGGTCCGAAACAGAAAATAATAAATTATTATTCGAAATGACCGCGAAATACGGTACACCATATTTCTCTAACTACATCAACTCCGATATGGAACCAAGTGATGTCAGAAGTATGTGCTGCCGCTTAAGACTCGACTTAAGAGAATTAAGAAAGAAATCCGGTGGTTTCTTCGGTTCAGGTGAATCTACAGGTAGTATTGGTGTTGTCACCATTAATATGCCAAGAATTGCTTACTTAGCTACTGATGAAGCCGACTTCTATCGTAGACTTGATCACATCATGGATATCAGCGCTCGTTCACTAAAAGTGAAGAGAAATACCATTACCACCTTAATGGAAGCCGGTTTATATCCATACACCAAGAGATATTTAGGTAACTTCAATAACCACTTCAGTACCATTGGTTTAGTCGGTATGAACGAAGCTTGCTTAAACGCTCGTTGGATTAGAAAAGATTTAACAAATCCAGAATCTATCGAATTCACCAAAGCAGTCTTAAATCACATGAGAGAAAAACTCTCTGATTATCAAGAATTATATGGTGACTTATATAACTTAGAAGCGACACCAGCTGAATCAACAGCCTATCGTTTAGCCAAACACGATAAAGCCATTTATCCAGATATCATTACCGCTAGTGAAAATGGTAGAACTCCATACTATACCAATAGTTCTCACTTACCAGTTGGTTATACCGAAGACATTTTCAAAGCCCTTGATATTCAAGATGGTTTACAAACTCTTTACACCTCTGGTACAGTCTTCCACTGCTTCTTAGGACAAAAGCTCCCAAGCTGGAAATCCTGTATGAATTTAGTGAGAAAGATTGCGGAAAACTATCACATTCCTTACTACACCATGTCTCCAACCTACAGTGTCTGTAAAGACCATGGTTATGTCACCGGTGAACAATACACCTGTCCAAAATGCGGTAAGAGAACAGAAGTCTATTCTAGAATTACTGGTTACTATCGTCCTGTTCAAAACTGGAATGATGGTAAGACGGAAGAATTCCAACACCGTAAAGTTTATGAACCCGCCAAGAGCAAACTCACTCACAAAGTTACCGATGTTTTAGGTAGCCAAGAGGAAGAACAAGAAGAAGCCGTTACTTGTAACGAAATCTTATTATTCGCCACAAAGACTTGCCCAAACTGCAAGATGGCGAAAATGCTCTTAGATAAAGCTGGTATCAAATATAGCGTTGTTGACGCGGAAGAAAACGCTGATCAAACCAAAGCCTTTGGTGTCAGAAAAGCCCCAACACTTATCGTTCCTAAGGGTGATGGCACTAACGATGTCTTTGAAAACGCCTCTAACATTAAAGGCTACATTGAAAGTTTAAACTAATATGATTGATGTAGTGATTATTGGTGGCGGTCCTGCTGGCATGAGCGTAGCACTTAACTTGCTACGCGCTGGCCATTCCGTCCTCATCTTAGAGAAGGAGAATTTCGGTGGTCAAATCGCTAATTCTCCACGCGTTGAAAATATCCCTGGCACAAAGGAGATTTCTGGCTTAGATTTTGCCGGTAATCTCTTTGAACAAATTCTCGACTTAGGTGCGAAATTTGAACTTGAAGAAGTGACCAGAGTCTTAAAACTTGAAGATACTTTTGAAGTCACAACAAATTATCATACATATGAAGCTAGAGCCGTTGTCTTAGCTAACGGGGTCAAGCACCGCAAAATGAACCTTCCAAACGAAGAAGAATTCATCGGTAAAGGTATTTCTTTCTGTGCGGTATGCGATGGCGCATTTTATAAGGATAAAGACGTCTATTTAATTGGAGACGCTAACACCGCTCTTCAATACGCCTTAATGCTGGCTAATACATGCTCCAATGTTTATATGTTTACCTTATTTGACCGTTTCTTTGCTGATCAAATCTTAATTGATAGATTGAAACAAAAAGATAACATCCATATTACTCACAATATGAATCTTATCGCTTATCTTGGTCAAAACGAATTAGCTGGTCTCCGCTTTGAAAACACTATTGATCGTTCAATTCACGAATATCCAACTAATAACGTCTTCGTAGCGATTGGACAAGTTTCACAAAACGATTTATTCAAATCCTTAGTGCAAACCGATGATCATGGCTTCATCATTACTAACGAAAAGATGGAAACATCTCTTCCAGGTATCTTCGCCATAGGCGACACAAGAAAAAAAGACGTCAGACAAGTCGCTTCTGCGATTGGTGATGCCTCGGTTGCCAGCGTCTTTATTGATAAATATTTACAACTTAATAACCGCGTAAGGTAACAAACTTTAAACCTTTACTTAGCAGATAATCTCTAAGTTTAGTGGCCTCCTGTTCGTCAACATCATGGAGGCCTTTTATTATGCAGCCTTCACGATCGACAAACTTTTGTA
>CADCCA010000038.1:0-712 GCA_902799855.1 uncultured Erysipelotrichaceae bacterium
TGTTGTATAATATAGTCAATGAGGACACACTATGAAACTATCATCTAAAAGTATTTCGGCCATTAAAATGTTTATTGATTTAGGGGAACACTATGAAGAAGGTTTTGTCTCTTTAGTGGATATCGCTAAAAGAAAAGAACTTTCGAAGAAGTTCTTAGAGCAAATAGTGCCTCTATTTAAGAATAACAATTTATTAATCTGTAATAGAGGTAATCAAGGTGGTTATAAATTAAGCAAATCTCCTAATAAAATTACATTAAAAGATATCGTTTATTTAACAGAAAATAGTCTAAACGAAGTCAATAATAACGATGGATCAATTGATACAGTTTTAAATGAAGTTGATCAATTATTAGATAATTATTTCTCCAGTGTGACTTTAGAAAAGTTAATTGAATTAGAAAAAGAATCTTATTCAAATAATTATTTTATTTAAGTTTTTCAGGATTATATTTTCTCAAAGGTAAATATTTGGAAACTGACTTTAAATAGAGTTGGTATTCTGGATATTTTTTATTTGAAACACCTTCACCAAAGGCAGAACTACCTAAGAATAAGAGTACAAGCATTAAAGCCCCTACCATTGACCAGTTAAAGACATTATAAGTGGCTAGACCTGCACCGATGACAAAGAGATATAAGCAAACCCAGAAAGCTTGTTCACCAAAATAATTTGGATGACGTGAGCGTGCCCATAAGCCTGTTGTATTAA
>CADCCA010000038.1:725-11962 GCA_902799855.1 uncultured Erysipelotrichaceae bacterium
GCCCATAAGCCTGTAGTGTTGAAACCTTTATTGAATGGGGCTGGTAATTCTTCTAAAGATTTACCTTCCGCTAATAACTTTTTCTTAGTGGTATGGAATGCCATTTGTTGTTCATCCGCAATGACTTCGATTAATAAAGATACTGAGGTTAAAGCGATAGCGACATAATCCATTGCGCCTAAAGGAGCGTCACTACCCATACACACAAGGGCTGGCAAACAAATCGCTAAAACTAAAGCGTTTTGATAAATGGAAATGAAGAATAAATCAAATAAGGCCCAAGCTGGTCTAGATTTTAAGAATTTATTTTGTCTAAGCACTTGCCAGCGGTAATCTTCTTCACCAGACCAGAACTTAATGGAATAAGCACCTTTTCTAGCGAAGTTCATGGTTAGTCTAATACCCCAAAGAGTTACTAAAATAGCGATAATCACTAAACGTGGATTCATATTACCCTTAATAGCGATAACCCAGGTATAAGCGATTGGTAACAAACTCCATAACTTATCCATTTGGGAATTGTTTCTGGCAATTTCGCCAACGACAAAACAGTAGAGAGCACTGCTACCGCAGATAATAACTAAGATTAATAATGTATCTAATTGTAATTGGGATAATTGTTGACCGCCAAAAACAAATCCTAATACGACACCCGTGACAACGATTAAAGCAGTAATAACTGTGCCAATATATTTACTCATATGCATTTCCTCAACACCGATAATGATAAAGGAAACTACTTTGGTTGTAAGCATTATCTTGTTAATCGATTAACAATAACTGCTTTTTGTTTGAGCCTAGTAGTTTCCTTTTTATAGTGATTAGTTCACTAAATTATAGTTTTTTAGCAACACCTGTTCTAATAGCGGCTTGTTTCACGCTTTCAGCGACACAGACATGGGCTTTTCTATCATAAGGATATGGGAGAATGTAATCTCTGCTTAATTCCTTACTAGAAACGCAGCTGGCAATACCTTCACTAGCCGCAACCATCATTTCTACGTTGATGGTTCTAGCGTTAGCATCGATTGCGCCTCTAAATAAGCCAGGGAAGACTAAGACGTTATTGATTTGGTTAGCGTATTGGCTAGAACCACTACCGATGATATAAGCACCGGCTTCTTTAGCGAGTTCTGGATTAATTTCCGCGACTGGATTAGCAAGTGGGAAGACAATGGATTTTTCATTCATTGATCTAATCATATCTTGGCTCACACAGTTAGGACCAGAAACTCCGATAAAGACATCAGCGCCTTTCATAGCATCTTTTAATAATCCATGCACGTGTTCTTTATTTGTGAGTTTTGCGACTTCTTTTTGTGCTGGGTTAAGAGTTTCATCACCTTCACAGATAATACCCTTAATATCGCAAATAATGACGTGTTTTGCCCCATAGTTAAGTAAGAACTTACAAATGGAGATACCCGCAGCGCCTGCACCATTGATAACAATCTTAATATCTTCAATCTTTTTATCGACTAACTTAAGAGCGTTGATTAAGGCCGCTAAAGTGACGATGGCTGTACCATGTTGGTCATCATGGAAGACTGGAATGTCTAATTCTTCTTTTAATCTTGTTTCGATTTCAAAGCATCTAGGAGCAGAGATATCTTCTAAGTTAATACCACCCCAAGAACCAGCGAATAATTTGATAGTTTTAATGATTTCTTCAGTATCCTTACTTCTAATACATAATGGATAAGAATCAATATCACCAAATGTTTTGAATAAAACACTCTTACCTTCCATAACTGGTAAACCAGCTTCTGGACCGATATCACCTAAGCCTAAGACCGCTGTACCATCTGTAATAACAGGAACAGTATTCCATCTTCTGGTTAATTCAAATGACTTGTTGACGTCATTGTGAATAGCCATACACGGTTCCGCAACACCAGGAGTATAGGCGATTGATAAATCTTCTCTTGTTTCCACCTTAACGCGTGGTTTCATTTCGATTTTGCCTCTCCACTCTTTGTGAGCTTGGAGAGATTTTTCTTTATAATTCATAACTTGATAATTCCTTTATTACATTGGGATGAATGAGATGGAGGCTGATAAGCTCATCATGATAAAGATCATGCACCATAAGAGCGCTCCAGAATAGACGTTACCCATCTTCTTATAGGAGAGTCTATTGAAGATTGGTAAGATAGCCATCATAACAATTAATGGGAAGACCATATTGATGTATAGCCACATTTCATTAGTGTCTGTCGCACTATAATAGCCATAATAGACTGTGCCTGTTTTGAAATAGACGAAGTAATTGATAACAATCATAAATACTAAGCCTAAACTATTAGCGAGGGCACCAATGGTAATGACTTGCCATTCTTTAAAGCCTTCTCTAGCGATACCTAAGTTGACTCTAATGGAGTTAGAGAAATAGAAGACATAGAAGCCTGCTAAGTAGATTAACCAAGTAACGATGAATCTTGGTTGAAGTGGCGAAGCACTGACTAACATGAATCTAAAGTCTTGGTGAGTGGTCATATACATGATTTGTAAGACACCATAGAAGGTGAAGAACAAGACCACCGCTAAACCTAGGGATTTTAATAAGTTAAGAGGTTTAACTTTTAAACCTTTGAATTTGGACCAATCGATTTGATCTTTCTTGCCTACTAAGAAGAAATAGAGATTTTCACCTAATGTGGTAATAGCCCAAACAAAGATACCAATCGCCCCATTAACAACTGCCCAAAGGAAGACAGCGTTCATCATTCTAGCAGGGAAGTATGTGGTATAGACGTTACCCGCTGCTTGTTCGAATAAGTCCATGGAGAGTCTGGCTAATGGGATATAGTCTAAGCAAGCGATAATGCCTGTGAGCACCATTGGTAACCAGAATAATAAGCGTTTAGCGAAACTCTTATTTTTCTTTTCCGTACCAGCTTCTTGTCTAACGACTGGATCAGCACTATATTCTTTGACAAATTCTTGTTCGTTATCTTTTCTTTCTTCGGCTTCTTTTTCCAAAGACTTCATGAATGGAACGAATTTAATAACGACGCTTGTTAAGGAGATGACAAGCATAAAGGCAAAGATGAGGGCTAAGCCATTGGATAATTCTTTACCAAACCATGTTTGTTCATGGTCTTGAATGCTAGTTTCTAACTTTAAGCTTCTTCTAAAGAAGTTTGTGGTATTGGTGATAGAGGTAGGATCATACATTTCAAAGCAGTGATTGATATCTTCGTGGTGAATGATACGGTATGTACCAGTATCGAAGTTACCATAATCATAGTCTTGAATGAAATCATCGAACTTACCATTTGCACCTGCAGTCTTGCTATTAACTTCATTAACGAATCTTAAAGCGATGACTTCGTAGGCTTGGTTTTCATCTTGATAACGGAAACTACCTTCATCGTATTTAGCGTATGATAAGGCGGCATTACATCTTAATTTATAGAAGACGTTCGCTGCGCTTGTTTTGATATAGCCAGAAATATATAAGGCTTTAACGATGCTTTGATCATAGTTATCACCCGCTAAATCATCGGCTAATTTACAAGCATCACCGCCACCAGCGGAGTGACCCATTAAACCGATTCTATCTCTATCGATAAAATCAAAGTCATCAATATTGTTATAGACATATGGTAATAAGTAACCCATACCGCTTCTAGCGACAGAGTAACTGTTTTGAATCTTATTACCATTAGCATCTAAAACGTATTCACCAGTCGCGTCATCATATTCATAACCACCATGGGTTGTGGCGCCTTGGCTACCTGGGTCAATGGTGAAGACAACCGCACCACGTCTTGATAATTCAATCGCATATTGCGCCATTGTGGCTTTAGTTCTTGTGAAACCAGGAACGACAAAGACGACTGGTAATTGATTAGTAGCGGTTGCTTGTTTTGGTCGATACATCGTATAGGAGATGCTAACCATTGGATCAGTAATTGTGTAATCAGCGTTAAACAATGCTTGACCTTTTAAATATTCATCTGATTCTTTCTTAGTGATTGTGCCGTCTTTAACTTCGACTTTACCACCATTAGATTCAAATAAAGAACCAGAGATAGAGGATGCAATAATACCAAGTAAAGAAACACAAGTGACAATGAAGCATGGTTCAAAGAACCACTTTCTTTGTTTCTTTTCTGGTTTTTGATAATTTTCATTGAATATCTTTTTAGTAGGTGATTCTTTTTTGCTTAATAAGGCTAATAAATTAAATAAGACAGGAACACAGTCAATAACAGAAATAACTGTGATAACAATTAAGACAATAAAGTCGACCTGATTTAATTTATTTTCTTTTTGTAAGCGGTTGATAATTGATTCTGAATATAAACCTAAGCATAAGGAGATTAATCCAAACACTAAGAACATCCAGTATAAGTTATTAGATACGGAATAGAATAACGCAGTTGTTAAAGCGTAAAGGAACGTACATACGTATTCTAATATAGCGGCAACGCGTAAATATTTAGCTTTCATACATACTCTCCTTTCTATTCACCGGCATTTGGATTAAAGTAGGAAGTCACTTCCGCACTTAAAAGGAAGTCCATGACTTTAATCGCACCTGGGTTATCAGTAAGACGATGAATGTTTCTAGTCTTAGATTCCCCGTTATAAACAATAGTAATTGTTTGGTTATCTAAAATAGAAGCTTCTGGGATGGAACCAGTTGTAGAAATGTTAGTGGCCCAGCCAAACATGATATCGACATCTCCGTCATAAAGGATTTGACCGGTTGATGGACCAACGTTTCCTGTATAGCCTCTAATCACGACAGTATTGATATCTTCTTGGGAGACACCTTGATTTGATAAGTATGTCTTCAAGTGTTGACCAATCCAGTCCATATTGGCTTCTGTAATACCAGAGGTGCCTGGTTTGTTGTACCACGCCATAACGGCGTAATGGTATTCTTTTGGAATATCATCTTTGTGCATAATTAAAGCTTGATAGGTCACAGTGCTATTGATAGCGTGTGGCTTAGCTTCCGAATAATGGACCATTCTTCCTGAACCGATATATTGGCTCTTGAAGTGAGCGGCATTAGCATAATCTAATTCGCTCACATCATAAGTTGTCCAACCTAAGAATCTAAAATCGGTAGGAATATATGCTTCGCTGATCGAAGGAGTTTGGTAGTTTTTAAACTGAGTGATCACACCAGCATCCACTACTTCTCCTTCGTTCATGAAGACAACATTGATTTCTTCTTCAAAGAAACCTGCTGCACATCCAGAAAGGAATGTGATACTACAAGCTGTACCTAATGCTAAAGTAATAATTTTGCTTAATTTCATAGGTAGGCTCCTTTTAATTATTTTTATTCGCCTGGTTGTTGTTCGACGAAATATGTTTCGTAAACGTTTCTGGCTAATGGATTTTCGTGAATTAAAGCCACGTATCTATTATCTGCTGCGACAAATGGCGCACCAATAGGTTTCTTGGCCACGGTTGTCATACCAGCTGTTGTACCTGAAGTAGCGTCAATATTACCACCACAACCGATAACTAAATCAGTACCTTTGCCATCTCTTAAGGCTTTTGTTTCTGTACCTAAGTCCGCAACTTTTGTACCTGCGGCTAAGTATGTAGTGATCTTAACATTATATTTATCTGCTAAGGTTTCACCTTCCTTAATGCCTAAGTATGTTTTGACATTTGTTTCAATAGCAGCAGTCATGGTTGTTCTTTCTGCTTCTGTAGTCCACTTATTGTTATTGCTCCAGAATGAATAATGGAATTCATATTCTGTAGCGTCTGCTTTAACAAAGTTATATAAAGCTTTGGCTAATTCATAGTGACCATCTGCGACTGTAGCAGGGATGATAACTTTTCTTGAACCATCAGCAAAGTGTTTGGCACCAGCGTTCACTAATGGATAGTTTGTGGCATCTTTTAATGTGTAATTCTTTAATGGAGTATTACCACCAACGAGAACATCAGCGTCACCTCTACCTTCGATGAATGTTGTGAAGGCTGTGGAATCACCATTATTAGTTTCAAATCTAACTTGTTTATCAGTTAATGTTTCTTTGAATCTAGCTTCTAATAATTTGGCTTCTGCTTCTGATAATTTGCTACCAGTTTGGATATAAACCACTAAGTCATCTAAAACGACTGGCTTGTCTTCAAATACTGGATATAAGTCAATTGTCTTAACGCCTTCTGCCACTAAATCCTTAAGATCATCATATTTTAATTTGGCATCAACGGCTTTATTTAAAACGACTTCACCATCAGCGCTTAATGCGAAACCTTTGAAGTTTTTGCCATTAGGAATGGTAATATCTGGCATTTCAACGACATCGTCTTTTGTGTGGAGAACTGTTTCTTTAACTTCATCACCGTGTACTTTAACTGTGAAATCTAAATCAACTGGTTTTAAGCTTTCTTTGATTTCAGCTTCAGTTAATTCTCTAACAAAAGAAGCGATACCTGCATCAGTATTCTTTAACCATGTATAAGTGGAAACACCTAATTCTGAAGCGGTTGATAAACAAGCGACATATCTTGCTGTACCATCACCCATTGGTGTTTGGAACTTATAATCGTTGGATTCGTTATGAAGTTTAACACCTGCTGTTGAGTTAATGTTGTTACCAACACCAATCATGAGGTCAACGTCACCATCAGCGTTAATCATTGCGCCCATATCGGCAACTGGACCAGAAGAATAGTTTCTGAATTGGATGTTATCAATGTTAGCATCTGTTGCACCACTGGCCTTTAAATAATTGATAAGGTTTTGGTAGAAGAGTCTCACTGTGGTCTTTGTTAAGTGAGATGTGATTTTTGGTGTGCCATCAGCTTCTTTGTCTGTTGTTTCCCACCAACCTAAAACCATGTAATAGGTTTTACCTTCTTCTTTCTTGTCATCGACACTTAAACCTGACTCTTCAGCTTCTTTGAAGACGGCATAGAGTGTGACATCAGCATTAACGACATAAGTGGTTAAGTCGACGACTTCGCCATTAGCGGTTAATGACCAGCCTTCAAATAAATAGCCTTCTGGGGCGGCCACGGTATGGATTTGAGTAGCGGTTAAAGATTCACCTTCTTTAACGGATTCTGTCGCTACTCTTACGTCTCCGTTCATAAATTTAACGGTATAACGTTTGGCTGGTGTAACTTGGCTTGATGTACTATTGTCACCAGCTGGTTTGGATTCCTGACTATTGCCACCGTTAGCGCCACACGCGACTAATGAGGTAGCTAATAATAAGGTTACTAATCCTAAAAATTTCTTTCTCATATAATCTCCTTTCATAAGAAATACTTTTTTAATTAATTGATTGATATATCTGCAACACTCAAAAGAGTTTTACATTTAGTTTCATCCAAGTCACAGTAGTCAGTAACGTGGCTCATTTTCGCGTTAAAGAAACTTCTAATGTGACATGCTGCTGATAAATAGGCACCTAAACCATTTTGGTGTCTATGGTCATCAGCGTTATAAATATCGATATGCTCTGTTTCATAAGCATAGGTAAAGGCTTTACCAATATAGTTAACTTTACAGCCTGCTTCTTCGCCTGCATTTGTGTAAGCGGTTCTTAACTTAGCTTCCATTTCACCAGGTGTTTTGCCGTATGAGGTAGGATCATTACTTGTGTTATAAGGAGTACCCCATGTTTCATATAAGACTGTTTGGGCTTTACTTTGTGTTTGGCCGATACGTGTCTTTAATTTCTTAACAGCAGTAAGGAATGTACTGTAGTTATTAATTGGGGTTGTCGATTGTTCTTGCAAGATGACGTAATCGTATTGATTAGTGGTTAGTTTTTGTTCAACAACTTTACCAAATTCATCAGTTGGATCAGCGAACTTTGTTAATGTATGACTACCCTGAACAACATAATCAACAGTCACTGGGATTTCTAAGTTATCTGCCATCTTCTTAAAATAGGCAGGAACTTCTGGATTAGCGGTTGTACCATAGTCACCTTTATAGGTAAAAGAATTACCGATGAATAAGAATGAGACAGGTGTAGTTGGAATATCTGGCCAGACAACAATCTCACCATCTTCTAAATAGAAGTATTTACCTTTAGTGGTTGGTTTAGTTTCACTATAGTAATAGACTTCATTATCAACATTAGTGATTTCACCACCGAATGTATAAATCTTCGCTGATTTATTAAAGGAATGATCTCCCACTTTAGTTACTGTTTTAGGTAAAAGATAATAATCTAGTGTTAATGAGTTGAAGAAATAATCACCGATATTAGTGATACCTTCATTAATGCTGACTTTATTAACTTTTTTAACAATTGGATTCCATGGCACTAGTTCTTTCTTTTCATAATCTTTAGAAGCACCACTACCAGTAATGGTTAAAGAATAATTAGTGCCTTCTTTTATTGACTTACAAATTAAAGAACCATCGTTATTTAAAGAGATATCAAATTCTCTTCCATCATATGTTTGTTTGCCGTTATTTCCTTGCCCACATGCACAAATAGAAAAAATCATAGAAGAAGCGAGCACGAAAAAGCGTAGCGTCATATTTTTATTCATACAAAATATCTCCATCTATATTCTAAACAATAATAAATATAAAAAAATAAAATAATTTGGTATATATTCATAAGTTTTTGTTATACTTAAAATATGAATTATACATATTTAAATATTTTTTATACTGTGGCGGCCTTGCAAAACATCTCTAAAGCGGCAGAACAATTAGGGGTTTCTCAACCCGCTGTTTCCCGTATTATTTCTAATATCGAAAAAGAATATCATACGAAATTATTCTTTAGATCCAAGACAGGCGTGTCATTAACTAGAGATGGTAATAACCTTTTTGAAATGATTAAAGGACCTTTGATGGAATTAGAGAAAGTATCTAATAATATTGAATCAAATAATAAGACCTTAGATAAAATCACTATCCATATGGGGGCCACTAGTACAGCGTTATATTGTTATTTATTTAAGCATTTAGAAAACGATATTAAGAAGTTATTCCCAAATGTTAACTTTAGAATTTATTCTGATTCATCCACCAAGTTATTAGATATGGTTGATAAGGGTTTAATTGATTTTGCCTTTATCACCACTCCATATCGAGAAGAAACAGATGATTTAGAAATTCACAATATCGCGAAGTTAAATGATATTTTGATTGCCCCTATTTCCTATAAAGAGAAATTAAAAGACAAAATATCAATTAAAGAAATACAAGATTATCCAATGGTTCTTTTATCTAAGGAAATGCAGTTTAGAGAATATATTGATTCATATTTAAATAAGTATGGCGTGCACGTCATACCATCATATGAAACAGATAGCAGCGCTATTCTCACACCATTCGTGGAATTAGGATATGGCTTAACTTTCGTACCTGATGAACTCGCTAATAAATCGATTCAAGAAGGAAAATGTTATCAAGTAAATGTTAAAGAACCTTTACCAGATAGATATATCGCTTTCGCTATTAAAAAAGATAAAGCTCCTAACCACATATTTGATGAAATTAAGAACAATATTCTAAGTAACAAAATCTAATTTTATCTACTAACGATATCGACTTTTTGATCAAGGACTACTAAGACGCGAGATATTAGTTTGATTGATGGATTTAATAATCCTTTTTCTAGTTTTGATAAATCAGATTGTTCAATACCTGCTTTTTTAGCAAGTGCTTCTTGCGATAAATCTGCATTTCTTCTTAGTTCTCTGATTTTATAACCAAGAACAACGTTTTCAACGTCATCATATTCTTTTGTGACGTCTTTCCCTTCTTCATAGACTGTGTCGCATTCAACATCTAATTCATCATTCCAATAGACACCACTCCAACCAAGTAGTTTCCCTTTTAAGAAAAGAGATCTATCTTTAAGAGCGTTCAATTGAGGAAATCAAATGTTGTGCCTTCTTTTAAAACTAGTTTAATGGACTTTTTCATAATGCTACCTTTACTATATTTTATTGTATATTTACCATATTTTCAATATATATGAGGTGTGATTTGCAAAAAAATGTACTTTTTAAACAAAACAATTAGATAATAAAAATATGAAAAAGTTAGTATTTGTTATTTCCGTTTTAATGGCGGTAGTTTCTCTTTCTGGATGTTCTAATAAAAAGAACCCAGTTTTAAAAGAATATAGCATTCACCATGATGATGAATTCGGTGGCGCTTATATTGATATCTCAATTGATAATTTCAATAAGTTGGGTTTTAAGTTTGGTGATAGCGTCAACCTATCATTCTCTAACGATATGGAATATAAGGATATCGGCTACTACAGTGGCTATTATGTTCCAGCAGGACAAGAATTATTAGTTGGTTATCCTGGTTATGACTTTATTAAGTTCTGTATTAACTATGGTGATGATATTTATACGATGAATAAGTTTGATGAAAACACCAAGGTCACTATTACGGTTAATAAAGAAGCAAAATATAAAGATATTGAAGATACACTATCAATTTCTTATAGCGATGAAATCTCTACTTATGATAGTAAAGAACAGTTCGCTAATTTTAGAGAAATAACCGTGGGTAATGTTAAACCAGGGATGTTATATAGAGGAGCTTCCCCTATTGATAATCGCAGACAAAGACCAGCGGTTGTTGATGAACTACTCCAAAAGAACGGTATTGAATACAATATCGATTTAGCGGATAAAGGCTATACTGGTGATAATTTTGTAGTAGGATCATATTTCCAATCATTAATTGATACCGATAAAGTTGTTTTTCTTGGTATGGGAGCGGCTTATAAAAACTTCTCCGCAAAGATGAAAACAATGTTTGAAAGTATCATCGCTAATGATGGACCATATTATATTCACTGCTTAGAAGGCAAAGATAGAACAGGCTTTGTCTGTATGGTTATTGAATCCTTATTAGGGGCATCATACGACGAATTAGTGGATGATTATTTCATCACTTATCATAATTACTATGGTATTGAAAAAGGCACTTCTAAATACAATCTCATTAAAGAAATCCATATCGATGCGATGATTAGATTTGTCTATGATTTCGATCAAGGTAATAACTTATTAGGAGCTAACTATCATACAAAAGCCAACAGCTATTTATTAGCCATTGGCTTAACTCAAGAACAAATTAATAATGTTCAGAATAAGTTGAGTAAAGATATTAGTTACGTTTACTAATCTACCATTCACTCCAGTCAATCATATCACCCATGTTATAGAGTGTTTTTGTGCTGACTGTTAATTTGTTATCAAAGTTCTTACCGAATTCTAGATTTTCACTATATTGATAATCCATTTTGAAC
>CADCCA010000039.1 GCA_902799855.1 uncultured Erysipelotrichaceae bacterium
GAACACTTAAAAAATAAGTTCGTCATTATCATGTCAGGTAGGTTATCTAAAGAAAAGAATCAACAAGAACTTTTATACGCGGTCAAAAAGTCAAAACACGAGAAAGATATTCAAATCATGTTGACTGGTGATGGCCCGAGAAGAAAATATCTCACTAAATTATCTAAAAAACTAAAGTTCACTAACGAACCAATTCAAAAATTATATAAACACGAAGAATTAAACCAAGCTTTATGGTGTGGTGATTTATATGTTCACACTTCTATCGTGGAGATTGAAGCAATCTCATGTTTAGAAGCCATTGCGTGTGGCATGGTTCCTGTCATTGCGGATAGCAAGAAAAGTGCCACTAGAAAATTCGCTTTAGATGAAAGATGTTTATATAAGTCTAGAAATATCAAAGACCTCACTGATCACATCGATTATTGGTTTGAACATCAAGAAGAAAAAAGAGCATTACAAGAAAAATACTCTGATTTCATCAAACAATTTGATTTCGAAAAGTGCATGAACCGTATGGAAGAAATGCTAATCGAAGTCAAAGATAAATACGAAAAATCTACTCAGAAATAAAACTGACTTTACCTAGAAAGGCAATGTTACCATCTGTTTTCACAGATATAGTTTCAGGATTAGAGGCATTGGTAAATATTTCCACTGTCTCTTTTTCTTTGATTTCTTTCATGTAATTTAATGTGATAGCGCTGACACGATGGTTTTCATAGAAAGAAGAATCATGTGTGTCCATTAATAATTCAACATACCTCACATTGTTCATGTGACAGTTAAAATCTAAATCACTATAGTGAATCTTTCTATTTTCAATAAAATTTCTATTTTCTGGGAGTGCGATTTTTTCTGGTAACACTAACTCATATGGGCTGATTTCACCCGGTAATTTGCTGATAGTATCGCGATCAACGATGACTTTACGAGTTTCACTATTAATTAATGCCCAAATGGATGAAGCGGTAATAATTACTTCACCATTAGCATCAGAAATATAGAAATAACGTGGATATAACATCGCCATATCTTTACCTGGGTAAGTATGAACAACAATTTCTTCATTACAATCAGGAAGACGTTTGATTTCCACTGCCATTCTTGTAATGACCCAGTCAATATTCTTTTTGCTTAAAGAAATGGAATCGGCTCCTACTTCTTCGGTTGCTTTTAAAGCGATATCTTGAAAATAGCGGAATATTGCCGCTACTTTTAATTTGAATTTTTTATCGACATCATTGTTCGATACGATGAATGCTTTTTGATACATAATTACTCCTTGATAGCTTTGCTTACTGTCTCAGCGGAAGCAAAGGCAAACATTAAATTATAGCCACCACACATGCCATCAACATCAAGAACTTCACCAGCAAAATAAAGATTTTTTTCTTTCTTTGATTCTAAAGAATCACTGATTTCATTGATATTAACACCACCATGGCTAACTTCGGCGATATTAAAATCGTAAAATGATTTGAATGTAAACGTTAAGTTATGAATATCTAAATGGTTTTCTTTTAAATAATTAGCAACTTTTGGATGGACATATTGTTCGTATTGGTCTTCTTTAATTTGGTTAAAGCCAGACGCTAAATCTAAAACTAATTTGACGTTGTTTTTATCTTTTAACCCATTAATCTTTGTGGACATATTCAAAATGACAATGCCACTTATTCCATCATCCTTGAATAAAACTTCACCATCTTCTTGATAAATCTCTTGTCCATTATTCATCAACGAAACTGAACATTTTACTCTTTGGCCAGAAATCTTTTTGGTGTTTTCTTTTGTTTTGATTGGGCTTAATGATGGAGATAATGTTTCAATGTTATAGCCATGTTGTCTCAAAACTTCTAAAACCACACCATTAGTGCCTAATTGTGGATAGGCTTTCCCACCACTTGTTATCACTAAAGCATCGAAGACGTGTTCTGATTTATTTGTTTTAACAATGAATTTTGATTCTTTTTTAGAGTAGTCTAGCATCTCTTCATTGAGACAACTTTTTACGCCAAGTTGTTCCAAACGTTTCTCAAGCATCAACATGACTGTTTGAGCGGACAATGAAATTGGATACACTAAATTGTCTATTCTTGTTGGATGAATACCATATCTTTCAAAATTATCAATTAAGGCTTCTGGAGGAAGATTTCTAAGAATCTTATTAGCAAATGCATCGTTATTGTATTTGCCTTTTAATTCGCCTAAATTGGCGTAATTACATCTACCATTACCAGTAACTGAAATCTTTTTCATGAGCTTGTCATTCTTTTCGATGATAGTCACATCAAAAGATGGCTTTAATTCTTTAAGCCTGATAGCAAGATATGATCCAGATGCGCCTCCACCAATAATGCCAATTCTCATTTTATTCACCATTACCAAAGTTCTTTCTTTAAATAGATGGAATCTTCTTTCGTGATATCCCTAATCTTTTTTGCGGGATTACCAGCGTAAATAGCACCACTTTCTAAATCATGTGTCACTACCGAACCAGCACCGACCACGACATTATCGTGGATTGTGACACCTGGGAGAATTGTGACATTACCGCCAAACCAGCAATCGTTACCGA
The DNA here is from genome assembly GCA_902799855.1 of uncultured Erysipelotrichaceae bacterium. The sequence continues at coordinate 2,582 of CADCCA010000039.1, forward strand.
TTGTAATTGGTTTTCCATATTCAGTATCTGTTTGATAGCCCTTCTTTTCATCAAAGAAGAATTTTCTTTCTTCGGCAATTAAAGAGTGCAAAGCGGTCAATATAGAAATGTTAGGCCCAAAGAAAACACGATCACCAATTGTGACCGGACAAACATCGAGAATAACTAAATTGAAATTAAAGTAACAATCTTTACCAACTTTGGTAAATAAACCATAATCCACAAAGATTGGTCCTCTTACAAAAACTGTATCATCTGCTTGAGGAAGAATTTCTTTTAATATCTTTTGACGGTCAGGATGAGCTTCAGGAAGAGAATTATATTGAAGACAGAGCTTATTAGCCTCAATTCTTCTTTCATATAATTCAGGAACCATACAATCGTATATTTTTCCTGCTAGCATTTTTTCTTTTTCGTTCATGGCTTTTATTATAATAAACTTCCGCATTTGTTGAAACAAAAAACGGTGCTTATTATAATTGAACGTTTTAATCATCAAGTGTTGGTAAGCTCTTACGAATAAAGACACTGTGTGAAATTGCAGCAATTAAACTAACAAAGAAAGGAATAAAAGTTAAGGTAGCGATGCTACATTTTGGATTACCACTGCAATAGATTGGTAAAATATCAGATCCATTCATCGCTAAAGCGGTAACGATACACACCAAAAAGATAAACGCTATGACGTAGAGAATAATCATTGAAGCAATTTCTATCTTTTTATTAAATTTAACAATATTTAAAACTGTGAGAACGGTGAACGCTAATATGGTGACAAACGAAACAGTTGTTGCAACTGATAAGACACGCACAAAGTATTTAGCGTAATAGTTAAATGGAACCGCTAAACCATCACCGTAGATACTGGCTGAGCTTTTAAATGTCCAAGAAAAGCAAGCGAATATATAGTTCCAACCATTAACACCAGCTTCAACTCCGTATTCGGTGTTATAAACATAACTAAAACCAAAGAAGTAACATAGCAAGAGAGCGACCGCTACTATCACACCACTTTCCGCGCATATTTTCTTTTTCTCTTGTGAAGAAGTTAATTGTTTTTTGTCATTTTGTTTCATTGTTAAACACCTCACTTATCAACGTAATAATGTAATTTTGAATAATCTTCTATTATGGAAAAATCTTTGATTTTTAAAGAAAGAAACTGCACTGTTTCTTTTGTATCATCAACACCAAAGATTTCGATTTCTGTTTTATTCGTGCTTTCAATAGTTCCAGTTACGTGGACCCAAGATTTATCGTTTGTGTCCTCATATTGGTTTTTAGGAGCAGGCAAGCCTAATTCTTTATCCACTACAAAACCGATAATTGTATCCTTACCACATTTGCAACCGAATCCACTCGCGCATTTTCTAACAACGCACAAATACTCTTCTCCACTTGTATCGGTAAGTTCATAAGTAAATGAATCAAAAGTTAAATCCTTATTGATGTATTCTTCTGGATAATATTGAATATTTGTCATCACCAAAAAGAATGTTGATTCATTTAATACATAAGATTTTTGACTAGTACAACCTATCAAAAATATAGGGAGTGTTAGTAATGGTAATAATCTCTTTTTCATAACTAGTCCCTCAACCAAATAGCGTCCACTAAGTGGATATACATATAAGCATCTTCTATATAAGTTTCAAAGCGACCCACAATTGTGGCTTCTTCATCGTATAATGGATAGCCATTTCCTCCTGCCATTGAGCAAAGAGGAGTGTCATATAAAAGGAACTCAATACCAGAGGCACAGCAAGCTGTGGCATCCCTAATCAAAATAGCGGGATAGCAATAATTTGGAAGAGTGCTTTCAAATGGTCTAAACGGACCAGACATCTTCACGATTTTTTGACGATACGCTCCTGGATCATTCATCATATTATTCACTTGTGAATAAACAAGTGTGGCGTTCATGACTGTTAAGTCAACATCAATCTTTTCATAGACTGGAAATGATTTATCACTATTTGATACTGATGAGCCATTTACTGAATTAACAGTGTAGCTAAAAACACTACTACCATTATTGAACAAGGAGGCCATCGGATTATTTTTGCTATTTCTCCCACTAACGGCGCAACTGACTAATAACAATGGAAACAAAAGCAATAAAAGTCTCTTCATATTAGGCTCCTTTTCTCACCTTAGAAATGCTGAATCCCACGATTAGGAAGATTAAAAAGGCAATGATATCACTAACAACAATTGTTGGACCAACTGGTGTACCCGCTATGATGGAAGCAAGAATACCAATTGCGGTACAGGTCACTGATAAAATAGCGGAACAAATTGTCACGGACTTAAATGATTTAAAGACACGCATTGCGCTTAAAGCCGGGAAAATGATTAAAGCAGATATTAATAATGAGCCAACTAGATTCATCGCTAAAACGATGATAACTGCGGTGATAATAGCGATTAACAAGTTATATAGATTGGCCTTTACACCGGTGGCTCTAGCAAATGATTCATCAAAAGTAACAGCGAAAATCTTATTATAAAATAATATAAAGGCAAGTATGGTCACGATTGATAAACCAAAACAAACCCATACTTCCACAGTTGATAAAGTTAAAATCGATATCGAACCAAATAGTGTTGTGCAGACATCAGCAGAGACATTACTTGATGTTGGGAAAACATTCATTAATAAATAGCCAATCGCTAATGAACCGACCGCTAACATGGCAACAGCCGCATCGCCTTTAATTCTCGCGTTAGTGCTACTTCTTAATAAAACTATGGCAGCGATGATGGTAACCGGCAAAGAAATGATCATGCTATTAGATAAGTTAACAACCGCTGCTACTGCCATTGTGCAGAAAGCCATATGAGATAAGCCATCTCCAATAAAGGAAAAACGTTTAAGCACTAAAGTGACACCTAATAAAGATGAACATAAAGCGATTAAGATACCAACGATAAAAGCGTATCTCACGAATTCATATTGGAAATAAGCAAATATTTCTTCAAAGAAGGCAATCATTTATTGTTCACCTCCCTTGGCTAATAAATCTTGATAACTTTGGCTCTTAAAATAATCATCTTTGCTACCAAAGTATGTTTGGTGACCAACATGCAATACCTTATTAGCGAATTTTAAGACTGATAAATCATGGGAAATCATAATAATGGTAATCCCTTCTTTGTTGAGATTATTGATTTCTTCATATAACTGATTAGTCACTTTCGGATCTAAACCAGTCACAGGTTCATCTAACACTAGTAATTTATCAGAAGAGCAGAGCGCTCTAGCGAGCAACACTCTTTGTTGCTGCCCGCCAGAGAGCTCACGGTAACACCTTTTTTCAAATCCTTCTAAACCCATTTTTTGGATATTAGCTTTAGCTAATTCTTTATCTTTTTTAGAATAAAATGGGCGAAGACCATTTCTTGCCAAACAACCTGATAACACTACTTCATATACCGAAGCAGGAAAATCTCTTTGGGCTAATGTTTGTTGTGGAAGATAGCCGACTTCCGTTCTTTTTAATTCATTGGAAAAGACGACTTTTCCTTTGATGGGTGGAATTAAGCCAAGCATGGTTTTAAGCAAAGTCGATTTACCCGCCCCATTTTCACCAATGATGGCGAGATAATCGCCTTTTTCAATTTCAAAAGATAAATTATCTAAAACAATTGTATTTTCATATCCTATGGATAGATTTAAAAAAGATAATAAAGGCATATATTACCTCCTAGTTAAGCGCTTGCTTTAAAATGTCAAGATTGCTTGTCATGATAGAAAGATAATTTCTACCATTTTTGTATTCCTTAACAGTGGCCGATTGAAGGGAATCCATTGTTAAAACAGTTTGGTTTTTGTCCTTAGTGGCATTTTTCACTGTATTAGCGATTGAACCATCAGAGCTTTCGATTTTAAGAATGGTTTTAAGACCTAATTCATCGACTTTATCAGCGAGGAACTTAATTGTTTCAAAACTTGCTTCTGTTTCAGCGGAGCAACCAATGAATGCAGCATAATATTTCAAAGAATAATCATCCACTAGATATCTAAATGGGAATCTATCTGCGAATAAAAGAGTATCTTGTTTACCGTTACTAACAGCATCTTTATAGCTTTGGTCTAACTCTTTTAATTGGTTGATATAACTAGTAGCATTACTAGAATAGTAACTAGCGTTCTCTTTATCTAAATTGCTGATGAATTTACTAATTTCGGTCACAAATAATTCCGCATTATTTAAAGAGAGCCAAACATGTTCATCGTATTCATGTTCTTCCTCTTCTTCGTGGTCGTGATCTTCACCTTCTTCGTGGTCATGATCTTCTTCACCTTGCATGCCTTCGATGATTTCTTCTTCTTTGGCTTTATCACCAAGAACTTCCATCAAATTAATGACTTTCATGTCCTTATTTTTAACTTGCTTTAAAACATCATCGGCCCATTTATCGGATTCGCCACCGACATAAATGAATAAGTCGCAGTTAGAAATATTGACGATATCTTTTGGGCTAGGAGAGTAGCTGTGTAAGTCCACACCACCATCAAGTAGCATGCTCACATCAAAAGCATCTTTTTTCTCTCCTAAAACATTCATTACCCAATCGTATTCTGAAAAGATTGTGGTAATAATCTTTGTTTTATTACTACCACCGGTAGCGTTACAAGCTACAAGTGGCATTAACAATGAAACGAGGGATACACCCATCCATTTCAAAAATTTGTTTTTCATATGTAACTCCTTAATAAATACGTAAAAGATTGCTTATTAAAAGCAATAATTATAATAAATATTAAGGATTATCTAATTAGACAACTTAGTCTTTAATGACACTAAAGTGGAAAAATCTATATTTTTACAAGTATATGCAATAACGGCAATGAAAAGGAATAAAGCTGGTAATAAGAAAACCACAACTGAGACAGGATTTGGTGTCTTAGTATGATTAATTGTTTCTTTGGTGGTTCTAATCACTTCACAAATCTGACATTCTTCGTGATTACAGTGGTGAGTGGATTCCACAACGGAAACAATTGGTGATAAGACAACGAAGAACGCTGACACTATCACGAATAACTTTGCGAAAAACTTTTTAATTTTCATATTCAACTTTCAAACTATTATATATCAAAAATTTAATAAATAATTAAAAAACGGTAATGAACTAAATCAATACCGTATTTTATTTCGTGGCTTAAACTTCCTATTTTGATAGTCAAAGCGAGAACACATGAGAACAGTGAGAACACCCATAAACACTAGATTTTGATGGTTTTACCGCATTTGAGGTGCCATTCTATGGTGCCGTCACGCAACACATGCCACGATCAACTAGTGTGGCAAAGTTTCTATAAGCAAGGTCTATTAAAGCTCCTGCTATTCGGTCAGCAACCTTATCTGGATGACTTAGATTTACATGTTCATGCATAGTATGTTTTCTCCTTTTTGATAAAAATGATAAAAATACCTTTATGATTACTTAGCAATGAATAAAGACATCAAAAAAGCCCCATTTTTCGTGGGGTTTAGTCAGCTATCTTGATATTAAATTCTTCAAGAGACAAATAATTAATTAATGCTTATCTTTGTTTCTAATTTCTTTGATTCTGCGCTTAAATTCTTTTTTAAGTTCTTCAAATCTTAAATCGCCATACTCTTTGAATTCTTTTAACTTTGAAGCGAGGTGAATGGAATAAGCAAAGTCAACCAATATTGCACCGATGACCGCTCCAACAAAGTATGTATAGATGAGGTTCTCGCTTATCCAAGATATTCCTTCCACTAAAATAGGATTTAATAAGAAATAATATAATGAGCCAACAACTAACCATATTAATGAGAATGACGGACAAATAATGCCCATGATATTCCCTTTGCGATTTGAATAATCCCATAATTTAATCTTGAGGCCTTTTATAAAAATAAGACCAGCGACAAATTCTATTAATGTCATTCCTACTCCGATAATAGCAATGCGAGCAACAATATCCCATACTTTTGTATTAATTCCTAAAGGAATATTGCTGACTCCGTATAGAACAATTACTCCAAAACCATAAATTGGTAAATAAGGTCCAGTTAAAAAGCCGGGATTCATCCATTTCTTTTGCGAGACAAATCTACGGAAGAAAAGTTCTATTACCCATCCTAGCAATGAACCAATGACAAATAAGGTCGATATTATTACTAAATATTTCATCGCTTTTTATTTTAGCAAATGTTGTATAGATTGTTTAAATTGTTTTAATTCTGTTTTTGTCATATTGGCCCTTACCATGAACAGCCTCATCATCGCCCCTAAGGTTTTCGGATCGGAATCCACGAGCCTCTTCCCTTGGTTTGGGAAGAATACGCCGCACCATTTCTTGAAGGCGTTAGAGAAGCAGATATCGTATTCGCTGGGCTTCGCATCGATTTTTGTTAGTATCTGTTAGAAAAGAACGAAAGCCCTTTCATTTCCAATCGTTCCTTAATAAAAACTTATTTATTTTTAATATTCAAAACTAATATAAAGTGCCATTTTTGGATGCAAAAAAGCCAATCCTCTATAGAATTGGCGTTTCTTGAAACGTTTGGGTCGAAAGCACCATTTTGATACAAAGTGAAAGCACTTGAGAACAGTGAAAACACCTAATAGTATAATATCTCAGGATCTGGCATTGCTTTCCATTCATCGGAAGCGATTAAAGTGTTTTTAATAGTTAAAAGGAGGGCTAAATATTTTTTGCCTCTTTCGGTGACACCATCTGGTATTTCATTTAAAATTGGGCAATCCTTTGATGCAATGGTTTTATCATTGATTTCAAAAACATAATCCACTGATGGAGAAGTCATTATTAGACTACCCTCATATGGATAATAATCATCTGCGTATGAATAAACATTTATCGCTTTTGCCATCTCATAAATTTCGTTGATATTTGGATATTGGCAAGTTGTAATATATTCTTCTGGCTGCCTTTCTCTGACATATTTCGTTTTAATAAGCGTTCCTGTTCTAGAATCATATGAGGAATCCAATTGGACACCCCAGGTAAGCACAAAATAGAAATCTTCTTGGTCTATAGAGAAAGAAGGAACATCACTAGTAGAACATGATGAAATCGCCATTAACATGGTAATAGGAATGAACAAGTATTTTTTATTCATGTTGAAGCCCTCCTACTAATATGACGATAGATTTTAATGATGTTGTCAAAACTATTTTA
>CADCCA010000040.1 GCA_902799855.1 uncultured Erysipelotrichaceae bacterium
AAATGGTACAAAGAATGCTGCTGGCGCCACATGGACAGCCATGAAATACGTCAACATCCTTGGTACATACAATCAAGCATTTGCCGATGCTGATAAAGGTAAATATCAAATCTCCGATAAGTATGGCTTAGCCCCAATTGGTGAATTCAAATTAGATGAACCATTTGATGGCCAAAAATCCACATTAACAGCCTTCTTAATCGGCGCTAACACAGGTAAAGGTAAATCCAACGCGATCGTTACAGGTCAAACACCAGTCGCTGTCGAATCATTCGTCTTCGATCAAGCTCCACAAACAATCGTTCACGGTAACACCTTACAACTCACCTACACAACAACCCCAGCCGGTTCTTATTCAAGAAACGTCGAATGGTCATCCAGTGACAACACAGTTGCTACAGTCGATGAAAAAGGTTTAGTGACAGGTATCTATGAAGGTCAAGGCTCCAAGACTGCTACAATCACAGTCAAAGTTGGTACATTAGAAAAATCTATCGTTATCACAGTCTTTGGTGAAACAGTCCACGCTACAGCTGTTGAATTAGCACCTACTGCTAGTGTTTATGTTGGCGATGATCTCCAACTCACCTATACCACAACCCCAGCTATGGTCTCTGATACTCCAGTTTGGTCAAGCGATAACGAAGCCGTTGCCACAGTTGATCAAAAAGGTTTAGTTAAAGGTGTGGCTACTGGTACCGCCAATATCACACTTAAGTTAAATGACAACGTTTCCGCTAGATGTGCAGTGACAGTTTCCATCGAACCAGGTAGCGCTATTGACAACCCATTAACAGTTGCTCAAGCCATCGCTATTGGTCAAGAAGTTGCTCACAACACACAAACAGAAAAGCAATACTTTGTTAAGGGTATCGTTTCTAAGATCGTTAGCAACGACTTAGCCACAGATTACGCTAATGCTACATTCTGGTTAGCCAATGGTGAAAATACTGCTGAAGGTTTCGAAGCCTACAGAGTTAAATTAAATCAAGGTGTCGATGGTGCTAACTTAAAGATCGGTTCTGAAGCCGTCTTGAAGTGCAACATTAAGAGATACAATTCCACAATTGAAACAAATACTGGTGCCTTAATCATGTCATTAGTCTATGCTGATAGACCAGTTACATCTCTCTCCTTAGATAATGAAGCACTTTCATTAAAGGTTGGCGAAGACGCTACACTCAAAGCCACATATGCTCCAGTTTACACAACTGAAACACTCGCATGGTCTTCATCCGACAATGCAGTTGCCACAGTTGAAAACGGCAAGGTTACTGCTGTTGCCGCTGGTACAGCCGTCATTACTGTCAAAGCCAATGACAGAATGCAAGCCACATGTACAGTTACAGTTACAGATGGTAGTGATGTTCCACCAGCCGGCCCAGTTACTGTTACAAAAACAGTTGCTGACTTAAAGGCAGATAATGGTTGGGAAAACGGTGGTGTTGTTAACTCCGTCAAGATTGGTAAAGTCAACTTCACATTCACTGGTGACTCAGGCGATTCAAAATACTACGATTCTGGTAGCAATATTAGAATTTATATCAAGGCCAATGGTTCTGGTAGTGTTGGTTTAGCCGCTGACAGTGGTTACACAGTCAAATCCGTCACAATCACATACGTTTGGAACAAAGGCACAGGTACATTCCCATTAGAAAGTGGTGTTGCCGCTGATGTCAATGCTGCTACAAAGTCTTATGCAATCGGTAATACAGCTGCTGCTAATGAACAACTTAGAATTACAGCTATCTCCGTCACATACGCCGCTGAAGGAGTTGCACCAGTTGAGATTGCTCAACCAGTTGGTAACTTCTCTGGCTATGCTGTTAGCGCTCAAGATGGTAGCAACATCTTCGTCGATATCGCTTTAGCAAATGATAAAGCCTTTATCGAAGTCGGTAGTTTACTAAAAGACACAAAGGCCTTCACTTTCAATAAAGAAACAGGCTTATTAACCATCGATTTAGGTACATACGGCACATTAACAGCCACATATGATGAAGAAAACAACAAACTCATCAACTGTGGTATCGAAGGCGCTGCTGCTGCTTACTTAAGCAACAATAATTCCATCGTTTTAAATGCTGCTGCTAATTATTGGAACTGCGATGGCACAACAGAAGAATTAAGAGCTCAATTCATCCGTCGTTGGAGAGCAAATGGTGCTTCTTCTTGGACAGTTGATAACGATGAATCTCACACCGATAGAATCATTAGTGATACCACAAACTTTGTTTCTGGTACAGGTGCGATGAGTGTTAGACCATATTCCGGTAGTGGTAATGCAGTCGGTTTATCCTTAAAGAACGATTTTGCTGAAGCCAAAGCTTTAAAGAATATCGGTTTCTGGGTTTATAACTCTTCTAATAGCGATATCGCTTTAAGAACATGGGTCTTTACTCAAAAAGGTCTTTCTGGCGCTGCTGAAATCGGTGGTTTAACCGCCAAAGCCAATGGTTGGACATATTGCAGAATGGGCTTTGATAAGACCATCTACAACTTCAACATTTCCAATATATCCTCTATGAAATTCAGATCCGAAAATTCTAACACTTTCTAAATCTTCCATTTCATTTAAGATTTCTTCCATTTCTCATTTAGCATGTTTACTAAAAAAATGGACCCGATTACCGAAAAGGGTGTAAAATGAATTTAACAATACAAAGGAGTTTTTATATGTCAAAAAGAAAATTTTTGATACCATTTGCTACTTTTGGCTTACTTCTTTCATGTTTAGTAGCCTGTGGCGGTGGTAATAATGAATCCAAACCAGATAGTTCTAATGCTGGTGGAACTTCTTCCCAGGAAACAGGTGAATCATCTTCTAAACAAGATGAAAGCTCATCAAAACAAGATGAAAGTTCCTCGAAACAAGACGAATCATCTTCTCAACAAGGTAGCTCTTCCTCACAAGGTGGAGATAGCAGTCAACAAGCTCATGAACACGACTATCAACAAGTTGGTGAAGCCGTGAAGAACGCTGATGGTAAAGACGTCAAACTTTTCGAATGCAAAGATAAAGACGATAAATACCTCGCGATGGCGTTCGCTGATTATTCCGAAAAGAACGAAGACTTCGATTCTGCTGCTAAAGCATCGAAATACGGAGAAGTCGCTGCTGAAATTTGGGATGATGCTGTAATGCTTGCTAAAACAAAAACCGCAAAAGTCACATGGAAATTCAACCTTGATAAAGCCGTTAGTGGTGCGAAGTTAGAATTCGGTCTTACATCAACTTACGCTTCTCACGGTAACACATCATTCGCTGACAAGTATTTAGTCCAAGTCAATGGTGCTGCTGCTACAAGTTGGGATGCTACAGGAACCTACACCTCAAATGGTTTGACGCCAAAAAAGAGAGTTTATATTACTTTCAAGACCATTGATCTCGTCGAAGGTGAAAACGTCATCACCATTCAACAAAACAATACTGAAAACCGTTTATTACACGGCGGTGAAATGAGAATCCACTATAGTGGTGATGCAAAACCAGTTGAAGCGCCATTCCCAGGATATGACATTACATTCAACGTGGAACACTGCAAAGTTTTAGTTTATAGCACTAAACAATATACTACTGAAACACCAGTTGAAGCATTAACCGCTAAAGCGAAAAATGAATTGGGTGAAATCGTTGCCTACGATCCAGAAGACATCGAACTTCAACCACAAGTCAGCTTCAAAGTCGTCTGTGATGAAGGCTATTCTTGCACTGTCAATAACGTCTCAGTTACTCCAGCTGGCAAATTCAAAAACCTCAAACAAAATCCAGATAACGTTGAAGGTCAAGATGACATCTATAGAGTCACAAAAATTCAAGACAACTTAACAATCGCCATTTCTCCAGTTCAAGGCGAACAAGAACCTGGCTATAAAGTCACATTTGTTCCTGAACACTGCGAAATTAAAGTTTACGTTGGTCCAAAAGATGCAACAGGTAGTAACCTTGATACGCCACAAGAAGGTGGCTTCTACTACGCTCGTCTTAAAGACTCTCCATTCGATGTTGGTTATACAACCCCACAAGTGAACTTCGAAGTTATCCCAGAAACAGGCTATAGTTTCAACCCAATTATCGATGAAAATAACAAAGTCGACTTCATTACTCACCCAGATGCTGAAAAAGCTGGTTACAATAAGTTCTCTGATAAGGGTGGTTATTATAACTTAACCAAGGTTGATGATGATTTAACAATCACTGTTAAGGCTTATAAGCCAATCAGTCAACCAATCGGCACATTCTTTGCTACCCCAGAACTTACTGCCGGTGGTCAACTCCCAATCTTAGTGCAATTAGGCGATAACAACGCTGTTGCAGTGAGAGTTAATGGTCAAGACGTTCCAAACTGCGCCATCAAATCATACGACAAATCAACCGGTGAAATGGTTATTACCATCACAGGTATGGGTGACGCTTCTGTGACATACAATCCAGAAACAGGTCTTTTAGAAAAACTCTCCCTCTTATGGGACAAGACCTTATTAAAATACGATGCTGGTGTCAGCATGTATGGCAATGAAAAATTAAAATACTGGAATTGCGATGGTACAACAGAACAATTACAAGCTGAATGGAATAGAAGATATGGTAACCCATGGACTCTTGATACAGTCAATGCTGATAGAGTGACACAAAATACTGAACACTATATCTCCGGTTCTGCGATGAGATTAAGACCATACTCTGGTGATAGATTCTCATTAGCCACAAAAGATTTCGCTGATAAGTTCAACGCCAGAAATATTTCCTTCTGGGTTTATAACAGTGGTGAAGCCGATGCAACAATTCAATCCTTTGCATACACAAAGACAGGCTACAGCACTGATGGTATGGTTCAACCATTCGGTAACAAGACTATCCCAGCAGGTAAGTGGACATATGTTTCTGCCGGTTTCAGTGCCGCAGACTTATATGGTTTCCAAATCTTTGTCGCAAAGACAGCTTCTGCTTTAATCTTTGATGACATTTGCTTATTCTAATCCTACGAATAGCTAAATAGGGGCGTGATTATTCACGCTCCTTTTTCTTTTAAATAATATTTACTTGCCGAAAACTTAAATATTTTATATTATTATCTAGCGATGCACTCTTAGCTCAGCTGGCAGAGCACGTGACTCTTAATCTCGGGGTCCAGGGTTCGAATCCCTGAGAGTGTACCAATTTGATTGAATTAAGACTAGTTAATCTAGTCTTTTTTCGTTTTGTTGAGAATGCATCAAGATTGTTTTAAAATATATTGGTAAAGAAGGTACATAACTATGAAGGGACCAAGTGTTACTGTTTTAAAGAAGTATTTAAATGCGATGAGTAAAAACAAAGTCAAATACATGACTTGCGAAAGACTTTCGCGTATTGTTGGTGTTTATCCAGAAGTGATCGCGGAAAACTTATCTTTTTTTGACCCTCTTTTAAATATGGATCCTTCCTATGACCTTTTAGTGTTAATTCCTCAAATCAAAGAATACATTTCTAACGAAGAAGAAAAGAAAGCGCCATCCGCTCCTAAAGTCATGGTCACAAGAAAAGACGTAGTGGAATATGAATCTGTTAGTGATTTCGTCTATAAAAAGATGACTTTCGCCGGCATGGTGGACCGTAATCTCGTTCTTAGTGAAAAAGACTTAAGAGTCTTAAAACGTCTCGTAAACGACGAATTAGCGTCATTAAAAAAGAAGAAATAAGAATACCTAAATTTTTTTGGACAAAAATAGAAAATCCTCCTGATTAGTTATATAGGAGGTTTTTTTCATTATGCCACAACAAATATATATACGGTTTACATGTACACGCAAAAGAGGTATATTATAAATGATTCTCAGTTTTTTTGATAAAGAAACTGAAAAAGTATTCAATCAAGAGTTTTCGATTAAGTTACCAGTCGACATTCAAAAAACCGCGTTAAAAAAACTCATGTATGTTGATAATGCTAAAAGTTTGAATGATTTAAGAAAACCAGCATCTAATCATTTAGAAAAACTTTCGGGGAAACTTGCTGGTAAATGGAGTATAAGAATAAACAACCAGTGGAGAGTGTGCTTTATTCCGGTTAATAGCGGTGCTGATTACATCGATGTCGAGATAGTGGATTACCACTAATGGAGGAAATGATTATGGAAAGAATACCAACACCAAAAATGAGTGAATTTTTGTTAGAGGATTTTATGATCCCTCTTCATCTTTCAGCGTATAAATTAGCACACGCTATCCATGTTCCAGTTTCAAGAATACAGGATATTCTTCATGACAGAAGAAAAGTAACGGTTGATACTTCTATGAGATTAGGAAAGTATTTCGGCGTTAGTGAGTTACTCTTTTTTAACATTCAGAACGATATAGATGTAAGAGAAGCGAGAGAAAGAATCGCTGATGATTTGGAAAGAATCGTTCCTATTGCTAGTGCTAATTTATAGTACAAACGTATAAATTATTTTTTGAAATAAAGTCTCCTTGTAAACGGGTACACAGGCGCGTATAATATTATCGGTTATTTTAGGAGGGATTTTTCATGTCCGAAATTAAAAAGACAATGCTCTCAGTCGATGGTAATACCGCTGCAGCATTAGGTTCTTATAACTACATTGAAGTTGCCGGCATCTATCCTATTACTCCATCATCCCCAATGGCGGAGAATATTGATGTCTATGCTTCCCAAAACCGTAAAAACTTCTTTGGCTCAGTCGTCAAAGTAAGCGAAATGCAATCCGAAGCAGGCGCTTCTGGTGCTGTCCACGGTGTTTTACAAGCTGGTGGCTTAGCCGCTACATATACTGCTAGCCAAGGCTTATTATTAATGATTCCAAACATTTACAAATGGGTCGGTGAATTATTACCAGCCGTTTTACATGTTTCCGCTCGTTCCTTAGCGACACGTAGCTTATCCATCTTTGGTGATCACCAAGATATCTACGCGATTCGTCAAACAGGCATTGCGATGATTTGTTCACACAGCGTCCAAGAAATCGCTGATTTAACTAACGTCGCTCACTTAACAGCCATTGACGCTGAATATCCAGTTTGCCATTTCTTCGATGGCTTTAGAACATCTCATGAAATTCAAAACGTTGAATTCGTTGATGACAATGAATGGAAGAAATTACTTCCAATGGATAAAGTGGAAAAATTCAGAGCCCGTGCTTTGAACCCACACACTCACCCAGTCACACGTGGTGGTGCGGAAAACGATGACATCTACTTCCAAGGTAGAGAAGCCCAAAATAAGAAAGTGGAAGAAGTCATTGAAGTCGCTGAAAAGTACTTCAAAGAAGCTTCCAGACTTACTGGCCGTAACTACGCTCCATTCACATACTATGGTGATAAAAACGCCGATAGAGTCATCATCGCGATGGGTAGCGTTACCGAAACCATCACCGAAGTTATCGATGACTTAAATGCTAAAGGCGAAAAACTCGGTCTTATCAAAGTTCACCTTTATAGACCATTCTCCGCTAAACACTTATTAGCAGTCCTTCCAAAATCAGTTAAAACTATCGCAGTCTTAGATAGAACAAAAGAAGCTGGTGCTTCTGGCGAACCTTTATATGAAGATGTCGTGGCCGTTCTTAACGCCAACAACGTCAATGTTGAAGTATTAGGTGGCCGTTATGGTTTATCCTCTAAAGATACTCAACCAAAAGATATGAAGGCTGTCTTCGACTTCTTAAAAGCCGACAATCGTTGGAACGGTTTCACCGTTAGCATTAACGATGATGTCACTCACTTAAGCATCCCAGTTGATAACAACTACCATGTTAAAGGTGATTACACATCTTGCTTATTCTATGGTTTAGGTAGTGATGGTACTGTTTCCGCTAATAAATCTTCCATTAAGATTATTGGTGATGCGACAGGTCAATACGCCCAAGCCTACTTCGCCTATGATAGTAGAAAAGCTGGTGGTGTTACCCGTTCTCACTTAAGATTTGGTAAATCCCCAATTCACTCCACATATTACGTCCAAAACGCTGACTTCATCTCCTGTTCCTTAGATACATATCTCTTCAAGTTCGATATGCTAAAGAACTTAAAACAAGGCGGCACATTCTTACTCAATACTGATATGGATGATGAAACCTTAGTGAAGATGATGCCAAACCGTGTCAAATATCAATTAGCGAGCAAAGGCGCCAAATTCTACGTCATCGACGCTAATAAGATTGCTGGTGAAATCGGTATGGGTAGACATACTAATACCATTCTCCAAGCTAGCTTCTTCTATCTTAACCAAGACATCATGCCATATGATGACGCCAATCACTGGATGAAGAAATTCGCCGAAAAGTCCTACGCCAAGAAAGGTCAAGACGTCGTCGAAATGAACTGGAAAGCCATTGATGCTGGTACCGAACCGTCATTGGTAACTTAGGTGGTGATGATCTCCCAGTTTCTAAATTCATGGAATATGAATTATTAGACGGCACAATGAGAAACGATATCACCTTCAATGAAAGACGTAGTATTGCTGATAGAGTCCCATTATGGCACCCAGAAGCATGTATCCAATGTAACCAATGCGCCTTCGTCTGCCCACACGCGACAATCCGTCCAATCTTAATGGATGAAAAAGAATACGAAGCCGCTCCAGAATTAGCAAAAGAAGCCATCAACGCTATGGGTCCAGGTTTACAAGGTCTCAAATACCGTATCCAAGTCTCCCCACGTAACTGCGTTGGTTGTGGTCTCTGTGTCAGCGAATGTATGGCTAATAAGACTGGCAAGAACGCTCTTGAAATGGTCGAAGCTAAATCTCAATTCGCCCAAGAAGATGCTGCTGCTTACTTATATAAACACGTCACATATAAGGCCGATAGATTACCAGCCGCTTTACAAAACAGTGTTAAAGGTGTTGGCTTCTTAATGCCATATATGGAAATCAGTGGTGCTTGCGCGGGCTGTGGTGAAACCCCATATTACCGTTTAGTTTCTCAATTATTCGGTAAAGATATGCTCGTTGCTAACGCCACAGGTTGCTCTTCCATTTATAGTGGTTCCACTCCATTAACTCCATTCTGCACCGATAAAGAAGGTCAAGGTATTGCTTGGGCTAACTCCTTATTCGAAGATAACGCCGAATTCGGTTATGGTATGAGAGTGGCTACCAACGCTAAGATCAAACGCATTATCGAAATCTTAAGCGCCGCTAAAGAAAACGTTGAACCAGAACTTTCCGCTAAGATTGATGAATACTTTGCTAACATCAAGAATAGACAAGCCATGAGAACCATCGTTCCAGAACTCGTCAAATTAGTGAAAGCTAGCAAGAACGAAGAAGTCAAAGAAGTCTTAGCCTATGAAAGAGACCTCGCTGATAAGTCCGTTTGGATCATCGGTGGTGATGGTTGGTCTTATGATATCGGTTATGGTGGCTTAGATCACGTCATCGCTAATGAAGAAGACGTCAATATCTTAGTCTTAGATACCGAAGTCTATAGTAATACCGGTGGTCAATCCTCTAAATCATCTCAAACTGGTTCTATCGCTAAATTTACCGCTTCTGGTAAAACAACCGCGAAGAAGAACTTAGCCCTCATCGCGATGAGCTATGGTAATGTCTATGTTGCTCAAATCAGCTTAGGCGCTAACCCAATCGCCGCGATTAAGGCCTTAAAAGAAGCTGAAAGCTATGATGGTCCATCATTAGTCATCTGCTATGCTCCATGCGGTTACTTCCCAATCTTCCGTTATGATCCACGTAACGAAGCCGAAGGTAAACCAGCCTTAACTCTTGACTATAATGGTAAAGAACCAGACTTCAGCAAATTAAGAGAATTCGTCATGACAGAAACAAGATTCTCTCAACTCCCACGCGTCAATCCAGCCAACGCTGAAGAATTATTGACCAAGTGTGAAAACTACGCTAAGGCGAGATACGAAAGAATCAAAAAGTTCGGTCTTTAATCAATACCCATAAGCGGGCTCGAAAGGGTCCGCTTTTTTCTTTTTCGTAGACAAAGAAAATAGTATAATACCCCTAAAAGAAAGTAGGTAATCCTATGTACAGTCATTACGTCCAATATTATGAAACCGATAAAATGGGTGTCACCCATCACTCTAACTACATCCGCTTTATGGAAGAAGCGAGAGTGGAGTTCTTTAAAAACATCGGTTTTGATTACTTCGAATTTGAAAAATGTGGCATTGTTTCTCCTGTTGTTGGTTTAAATAACATCAAATATAAAAGACCAAGTACCGCAGGAGATACCTTAGATATTGAAGTAAATATTAAATCTATGACTAACGTCATATTTACTATTTCTTATACGATGAAGAAAGATGATGTAGTTATCTTCACCGGAGAAAGCGATCACTGCTTATTATCCGCGAAAGAAGGAAAGATTGTTCCTCTTAACGATAAGCGCGTTGAAACACTAGCAAATAAACTCAAAGAAATGGTAATAAACCAAGACTAATACTATAAAAAAGTTTACATTAATAAAAATAGGCGATAATATATCGCCTTTTTCTATTTTTCTAACCTCTAAAAATAAATATTTGCACAAAATATTGTTTTTCTATATAATTTACTCGTAGGTTAAGGAAATATCGTTATGAAAAAAGATTTAAGAGAAGTCGAAGCTTTAGTGCAGATTGTCGATGAATACGCTTCTGTACAGAAGAATATCGCGAATTTACCTTGTGGCTATATTTCTGTTAAACAAATTAGTGGCCACACATATTGCTATCGTCAATGGAGAGAAGGAAAGAGAATCATCTCTCAATATGTTCCTGACGCTCTTCTTTCTAGTGTCAAAAGAAAAATCGCTGTTAGAAAAGAAAACGAAGCTTTATTAAAAGTTATTAAAAAAGACTTAAAGAAAGCAACTCGTAAAGTTGTTAAGAGTGGTCTTCTCAGCGAAGAAGATGTTATCGCTTTACTCGATGTCGCAATGAACGATGGCGATGTTAACGCTGAAGTCGAAAAGCGTTTAGCAAAATAAGAAAATAATAGAAATAGTGGATTTTGATAATTCACTTTTTCTTTGCCTAAAATTATGAACCGTTTAATTGTGCTTTCTGGAGTTCCTGGCAGTGGTAAATCTTATTTTTCTAATGCCCTTAAAGAGAAAAATAATGAGCACGTGTATATTATTTCTTCTGATGCATTAAGAAAAGAAATCGCCGGAAACCAAGCCGATTTATCAAAAGACAAAGAGATGTGGGAAAAGTATTATAGTCTTGCTAAAGAATATAGTGTTTATCAAGATGCGATTATCATCCTAGATTCCACACATGCGAAAAAGATCTACCGCATCGACTGCATCAAACCATATAAAAAACTATACGATCAAATCGATTTAGTCTGTTTTAAATTAGATAAAGAAACAGTCTTAAAACAAAATAAGGAAAGAGAATATCCAATTCCTGAAGATGCTTTATTAAGATTAATCGATGAATATGAAATGCCAGATGATGAAGAAAAGGCATTTTATGACCATATCGATATCATCACTAATCACGACACTGATAAAATAATTAAACGCTATTTATAATTCGGGACGTAGCGCAGCTTGGTAGCGCACTTCCTTGGGGTGGAAGGGGTCGTCAGTTCAAATCTGATCGTTCCGACCAGTAAAATAAACGAGATTTTATCCCGTTTTTTAGTTTCTTTAGACCATAAATGTGTTATAATTAATACGTTCAAATAAGTAGACCACGGGCGCTATGAACTAGCTGTTAGCAAAGTCGACCATACGCAGGTACACTGTGGTAAATGGTTATTTGAACTGGTAGATGTTGTGTTAGATTCTATCAATGTGGAAAGTATCGCCCAAGGGAAACAGAGTTAGACACCCTACGCTCCACACAATTAATTCATTAATTGAGCATGAGGCCATCACGAGTGGTGATGTAACACCAAAGTTAGGAATAGTTGGAACGAAGTACTATTCGCTAGCCATATTTGGTGTTTTCATTGTGTGATGGCTTTTATTATCTCCTTTTGAGGACACCAGCCCAAAAAGAAAGGAGGTAACATATGGCGTTTCAAAAATATGAAGGCAGCGACAAATATCATTTCCGATACTATCGCAAATCAGTCAATCATCCGTTTTTAGTTGTCCTTGTGACAAGCGTAGAAGAAGAAGACGGTAAGTTTTTGCTTACAGGCTTTTCTTTAACGCACTCAGCAGAAGTTGTATTAAAACGACCAAGCAGGTTTATAAGATTTAAAACCAATCCTAATCCTGATGATTCTGATCCTAGTTTTCTTTGTGTAAATGTTGTCAGCGACGCTAAATCTAAGTACTTTTCTGAACCATTGAAGAAATGGCATCTTTGTGAAGAAGATGAGAAAGCTATTGATGAAATAGTGGAACGGATGCTTACTAAGAAAAAGTAGGCACAAAAAAATTCCGTCGTTTTGGCGGAATTTTTTTCATAGACACTTACTATTCCCGAATAGTCCTGCCTTTAGGCAACATCCAGTGTCTACTTTATATGGATCAGTACTCAGGAGTCCATATCATCGTAATTCGCCGCTCATCCTGATGGGCTAATGCATGTCCGCTAGGACGAATTACCTTGTGTGTGAACGCTCTAGAATCCAGGAGTCACACTTAATCAAAGAGGGGTCATCCTCAATTGAACTGTTTAATGCTATTTTTAATAGCGTTGTTAGTATATCACACAATTGTCCTAACGCAAGCAAAAGATTTACTTTGTTTTATCGCTTATATAATGTGCTATTATTTATTCATAAATCTTTTCCATTAAGGAGAACAATAATATGAAATCTTTTAACAAGTTTTTATTAATGAGCGCTGCTCTTTTATCCATGTCGCTCACAGCCTGTGGTGGCAATGGTGGAAATAGTCAAGAGCCAGAAGACGATAATGAAGTATCAGTTTTCTTATTAAGCGGACAATCTAATATGCAAGGTAATTCATCTTGCAGTGCAACAAATTTACAAAATGCATTTAATGATTTAGGCTTAGAAGACTATGATGAAGTCGTTGCTGGTATGAAAACAGTGCAATCATCCGTTTATTGCGCTGGTTATGGTGAACTTGATCACACAAAACTAGAAAGCAACCCAAAACTTCAATCCTATACCAACGCTACTAATCAATTCGCTGGTAAATTCATTCCAACAGTTCCAGGTTTTGGCAATTTCAATGGCACATCTGGCACAAATATGGGCCCAGAATTCGGTGCAGCCTATGCTTTAAAAGATTACGCTACTGAAGATAAACCAATCTTCTTTGTCAAAATGGCAAGTAATGGTTCTGGTTTCGCTCAAAGTGGTACCCAATATAACTGGCCTGTCAAAGATGCTGAGGGTAATTTCCCAGAAATCAATTTATACGATACATTTGCAAAGCCATTCTTAAAGAACAATCTCCAACTTATCGAAGATATGGGCTTAAAACCAGTCATCAAAGGTTGGTTATGGCATCAAGGTGAAAGTGGCAAATTTAGAGAAGATTTCGCTGAATATGCTAGAGATGAAGATGGCGATAATATCGCTTTCATCGATGGTATGGTCTATCAAGGTTCAGGTACGGCCTGGACAAAACCAGAGGATATGAATGCTCAAAAGCAACAATTCGCTGATTCTGGTGAAAATAATTACCTCGTTGACATCTACGCTAACGAAGAAAAAACAGCGGATAACGAATTAAAACCAGGTCAACCTGGTGGTGATAGTATGCATTACAATACCAAGAGTTCTTTAAGACTTGGTATGGCATATGGCAAGGTTATTCTTGATAACGACTTATTAGACTAATTAAACAACTAACAACCGCCTTTTATGACGGTTGTTTTTCTTTTGAAAGGAACTAAATATGGGTAAATATGCAATTATTACTGACTCTGCTAGTGATTTAAGCAAAGAATATCGTAAAGCCAATAACATCGACTACGCTAAAACTTCATATTCATATGAAGAAAATGGACAGCTTCACGAATTAGCGGCAGATTTAGACTGGGAAAATATCTCCTGCAAAGATTTCTATGATATTTTAAGAAGAGGCATTCGTATCTTTACTGCCCAAGTCACCGCTCAAGAATATTTAGACGTCTTCGTTCCTCATTTAGAAAAGGGCGAAGATATCTTATATGTGGCTTGTAGTTCAGGCTTAAGTGCTTCCATTAAAGCCGCTCAATTATTAGTGGAATCTGAACTCAAAGAAAAATATCCAGACCGTAAAGTCATTATTGTTGATACCTTAAGAGCTGGTATGGCCCAAGGTTCTATCGTCATGTTAGCGGTGGACCTCTTAAATCAAGGTAAAACCATTGAAGAAAACGCGATGGTTCTTGAACAAGAAAAACTTTCTTATAAAGAAGTGGGTATTCCAGAAACTCTCTCCTACTTAAAAAGAGCGGGAAGAGTTAATGCCTCCGCAGCTTTCTTCGGTAATATCATCAGTTTAAAACCAATCCTGGTGTTTGATGATAAAGGTGTGAATCTTGCTATTGAAAAGGCCATTGGCAAAAAGAAAGCCTTTAACCGTATGGCGGAAATGATCAAAGAAGATATTGTTGATCCAGAAAATCAAGAAATCTATCTCATGAATGCAGATTGCAACAAAGAAGATATCGAATATTTCAAAAATGCGATATTAAACCAAGTTAAAGTCAAAGATATTATTGTTCAAACATTAGGCCCAGTCATCGGAGCCTCTTCTGGTCCTGGCACGATCATTGTTAACTATAAAGGCAAATAGAAATAGAGACCATCCTTTGGGTGGTTTTCTTTATCTTTGCTAAATAAAAATTCTTTTATGCTTTATATAGTCATAACTTCGAATATTTGGTAAAATATCGAAGACTAAAGATATGGAAAAGAAAATTATTATCAAAGGCGCTAGAGAAAATAATCTCAAAAATATCGATGTCACTTTACCAAAAGATTCATTGATTGTTTTTTCTGGTTTATCAGGTAGTGGTAAATCCACTTTAGCGTTCGATACCATATTCGCAGAAGGTCAAAGAAGATATATGGAATCATTATCTAGTTATGCTAGACAGTTTTTAGGTAACTTCGATAAACCAGATGTCGACGCTATCGAAGGCCTTTCTCCAAGTATTGCGATTGATCAAAAATCAGTTTCCCATAACCCAAGAAGTACTGTTGGTACAGTCACTGAAATATATGACTATTTAAGACTTTTATTCGGTCGTATTGGTATTCCGTATTGTCCAAATCACCATACTCCAATCGTTTCTTTTTCTGTGACGATGATGACAGATGTGGTGATGAATTATCCTGAAGGCACGAAAGTTCAATTGCTTTCTCCAATTGTTCATCAAGAAAAAGGCACCCAAAAAGATGTCTTAGAAAAAATTAGAAAAGATGGCTTTAACCGTGTTAGAGTGGACGGTCAAACCTTAACAATCGAAGAAGTTCCTGCCTTAGAAAAAAATAAAAAGCACAATATCGATATCGTCGTTGATAGATTAATTATTAAACCCGATATCCGTTCCCGTGTTTTTGAATCCATTGAAACTGCGATCAATTTCTCCAAAGGTTTATTAATCATTCTTACCGATAAAGAAGAAAGATTATTATCCGATAAACACACATGTCCAATCTGCGGTTTCTCCGTTCCAAGAGTGGAACCACGCTTATTCTCTTTTAACTCCCCTTTAGGGTGTTGCCCTGACTGTAAAGGTTTAGGTATGAAAAGAGAAGCGGATATTCGTAAACTCATCCCTAATCCAAAATTATCCATTAACGAAGGTGGTATTAAATATTATGCCCATATGGTAGGAACACCAAATCTTGAATGGCAAGAATTCAAAATGCTCTGTTCATTATATGACATATCTTTGGATACCCCTTGGGAAAATCTTTCGAAAGATAAACAAAACATCATTCTTTTTGGTTCACCAAAAGAACATCAATACACTCTTAAATCTTCAAGTGGTAACACCATGCGTAGAAATGGTGTCATTGAAGGTGTAAAAGTCAAATTAGAAAGACTTTATAACGATACCTCATCAGACTGGATGAGAGAATATTACGAATCATTTATGTCAGATCATGAATGCACAACATGTCATGGTAGAAGACTAAATGAAGCGGCTTTAAGCGTCTTAATTGATAATAAAAACATTTGGGATGTTTCTAGCATGCAGCTCAAAGACTTAAAAGCCTGGGTTACATCTTTACCAAACAAATTAAGCGAATCAGAAAATGAAATCGCAGATTTAGTGCTTAAAGAAGTCAATAACCGCGCTTCGTTCTTATGCGATGTCGGTTTAGAATATTTAACTTTATCAAGGCTCGCTATGACATTAAGTGGTGGTGAATCACAAAGAATTAGATTAGCGACACAAATCGGTTCTAAGCTAACCGGTGTTCTTTACGTCATGGATGAACCTTCCATTGGTCTACATTCTAGAGATAGTGAAAAGCTCATCAAAACAATGAAAGAAATGCGTGATATCGGTAACACTTTAATCGTTGTGGAGCACGACGAAGAAATGATTAGAAGTGCGGACTATGTCGTTGATATCGGTCCAGGAGCAGGTATCCATGGTGGCGAAGTTGTCGCTGCTGGTACACCAAAAGAAATTGAAAATAACAAAAAGAGCATTACTGGTGCCTACTTATCCGAAAGAGAGTATATTCCAATTCCCAAAAAGAGAAGGGACGGTAATGGTTTATATATCAAAATCAGAGGCGCTAGTTGCAATAACTTAAAGAAAGTTAACGTTGATATTCCTTTAGGTAAATTCATCGCAGTCACTGGTGTTTCTGGTAGTGGTAAATCCACTTTAATCAATCAAACATTATTCAATCACTTAAAAGAACACTTTGGTGGTGAAATCGTCAGTGCAGGCGAAGTCAAATCCATTGAAGGCTTTGAAAATATCGATAAAGTCATTGATATTACTCAAGAACCAATTGGTAGAACCCCACGTAGTAACCCTGCTACATACGTCAAAGTATTCGATGATATTAGAGGCTTATTCGCTGAAACTGTTGAGGCTAAAGCTAGAGGCTATGATAAAGGCAGGTTCTCCTTTAACGTTGAAGGTGGAAGATGTGAAAAATGTGGTGGAGCGGGTGTCACCCGTATTCCAATGAACTTCTTACCAGATGTTTATGTTAAATGCGATGCTTGTAACGGTAAACGCTATAACGAAGAAACATTACAAGTGACCTATAAAGGCAAGAACATCTATGATGTCTTAGAAATGACTGTCGAAGACGCTCTTCATTTCTTTGCTAATCGACCAGGTTTAGCTAAACGCATTCAAACCTTATATGATGTCGGTCTAGGCTACATTAAATTAGGTCAACCTGCTACAACCTTAAGTGGTGGTGAAGCCCAACGCGTTAAACTCGCTAGTGAATTACAAAAGCGTCCAACTGGTAAAACTTTATATATCTTAGATGAACCAACAACCGGTTTGCACACTGATGATGTGAAACGCTTGTTAAAGGTTTTGCAAAGAATTGTCGATCATGGTGATACTGTTTTAGTTATCGAACATAATCTTGATGTTATCAAGGTTAGTGATTATATTATAGACTTAGGACCAGATGGTGGTGACGCTGGTGGCAAAGTTATTGCCACAGGTACACCTGAAGAGGTCGCTAATAACCCTAAATCATATACAGGGTATTATTTAAAGAAAGTCCTTAAAAAGGAGCATTACGAATAATTATGTTAGTCGCGTCCATTATATTTCTTGTCATATTCCTTGGTTTAGCAGGCTTTAGTATTTATCGTTCTATTCGCCTAGTTAAAACACCAATGATTGAAACTAACTTTAAAGATTTCTTTATTAAGAATGGTTATTTTGTCCTTGGTGCGACATTAAGCTTATTAGCAGCATCATTCTTCTTTGTATTTAAAGATGGAAATAGCATTGACGCTCTTCATATCGTTGAATTAATCTTCGGTGAAATGTTATTTGCTTGCCCATTACTAGTGGCCATTAATGTTTTCATCATTCATTACTATGGAAGAAATATTCCAGAGAAACTAGATAAGTGGTTATTTAAAACAATTATTATTGGTTTTGTCACTGCTTTAGTTTTCTTCTTTATCTACACAAACGGCTTAGCCCCAGTATTATCTTATCCTTTAGCAAATGGTATTTCTTTCCAAGAAGGATTAGTTAATCCAAAGAGTTCTCATAAGCCAAACATTGCTTTCTACGCTATCTGTATTTTAAGTGGTGCAATACTCGTTTATTTCCTTTGCGATCATTTCTTCTACAAGGAATATGGTAAGCACGGTATCCTTGAAAGTACCTTCTTCGTGGCTTTCCCGGCTGGCATAATCGGTGCACGTATCGCCTATGTTATCGGTGAATGGAATAACACCACGAACGGTCCATCCTTTGCGGAAAGAGTCGCAGATGGTGAATGGTGGGCACCTTTAGCTATTTGGGAAGGCGGTATTACTATCCTTGGTGGTGCGATTGGTGGCATCGCTGTTGGTGCGCTTTGGTACTTATGGCGTAACAAAGGTAAAAACCTCTTTTTAGCCGCAGATATTATCGTTCCCGCTATCTTAATTGCCCAAGCTGTTGGCAGATGGGGTAACTTCTTTAACTGCGAAGTACATGGTATCGCTATGGATGAATCATCTTGGAAATGGCTTCCAGAGATCATCTTCAATAACGCTCATTATAGCGATAGCGGCGCTACTCTCACTGATCAAATCTATGTCCCATTATTCTTTATTGAAGCGATAGTGAACTTATTAGGCTATTTCATTTTGGCCCACGTCTTTGGCAAAGCTTTAAGAAAATATACCGAATTAGGCGATTTAGCCTTTGGTTATATCATTTGGTATGGTTTAACAAGAGTCTTTATGGAACCGTTAAGAGCCCCATCTTATCAAATGGGCGAAAAAGGTTTCTGGTCCTGGGTTTGGGCGATGGTCTTTGTCGCTACAGGTGCGCTCCTCATTGTCATTAACCATATCGTTAGAAATATTCTCAGAAAGAAAAAAGGCGAATATGTCATTAAACCATCTAGTAAAAGAGTTGGTTTAATCTCTTCTTTGGCCATCATCGTTATCGGCGCTATCCTTCTTTCTATTGCGATTTATCTCATCGCCAATAACGAAATGGTCGCTAGACCAATTTATAACAACTTTAACGTTGGCTTAATGCTTTTAGTCATCGCTATCTCCATCCTTCTAGGTTTAGGAATTTCCATTCCAAAATTAATTGATGGATTTAAAAGACCACAAGTACAAAATGAATAAATATAAAGTCATCCTTTTTGATTTAGATGGTACCTTATGTGATACCGACGAAATGATCGTTCAGACATTTTTCGCCCTTTATAAGGAATATAAACCAGTCAAAATTAGAACTAGAGAAGAACTCTATTATTTTTCTGGTCCACCTATTAAAGACACCATGAAAAAAGAATTTCCTGATTATGACCATGAAATGATGATGGAAGTCTTTAGAAAAACTTCAAAAGCCTTATACGCTCCTTATGTTAAGGAATATAAGGATGAATTAGATGTTTTAAAAGCCTTAAAAGAAAATGGCTATATTTTAGGGGTGGTCACTAATAAAGGTAAACCGTTAACGGATTATTCTTTAGAACTATGTCATATCCAAGACTTTTTTGATGTTGTTATAACCGCTGATGATGTTAAAGTTGGCAAACCAGATCCATCAGGTGTCTTGAAAGCTTTAGATATCTTAAATATCAAAAACAAAGAAGAAGTGCTTTATGTTGGTGATAATGATATCGATTATTTTACCGCTACTAACGCTGGAGTTGATTGCTTATTAGTCTCTTGGGGTCCAAGAGAAATAAAGCGCTTAAATAAAGCAAAATATGAGGCAAAGTCATATAATGATTTCAAGAGGATATTATTATGAAACTTTACGACACATTAATCTTAGGTGCCGGTCCATGCGGCATTAGAACTAGTATCATTCTTAAAGAAGCAGGCTTAGATGTCGCTGTTATTGAAGGCTATACACCAGGAGGCAAAATCAATATTGCCCCTCGCGTTGATAATTATCCAGGCTTCACTAAAATCCCTGGCCCAGATTTAGCGGTGGAATTTTTTAATTGGCTCAATGATGCTGGTGTGGAAATGATTCCTGATATCATCACTTCTTTAACTAAAGAAAATAATATCTTCACCGTTGAATGTGAAAATGGAACATATCAGGCTAAAACCGTGATGATTGCGACAGGCACCAAAGAAAGAGAATTAGGCTTACCAAATGAAAAAGAATTATTCGGTAAAGGCGTCTCTTATTGTGCGGTTTGTGATGGTCACTTCTTTAAAAACCAAGATGTTTTAATCATCGGTGGTGGTAATACCGCTCTTAAAGAAGCCATCTATATGGCGGATATCGCCCATCACGTTTATCTCATTCACCGTCGTAATGAATTCAGAGGTAATAAATATCTTGTCGATGAATTAAATGCTTTAAATAACACAACTATTTTAACTCCATATGTCCCAGTTGCTATCTTAGGCGAAGACAAAGTGACAGGTGCGGTCATTGAAAATCGTGAAACAGGAGAACAAAAGACCTTACAAGTACAAGGTATTTTCCCTCTTGTTGGTCAAATTCCAAATTCACAGTTCATCAAAATTGAAGGTGTTACTAATGAATGGGGCAACATCCCAGTTGACGCTAAAACCAAACAAACAAGTGTGGAAGGTTTATACGCTGGTGGTGATATTCTTCCACGTGATATTAGACAAATCTATCTTTCTGAAGTTGATGGTAAGATGGCTTGCAAAGCAATCATTGAATATTTAAAAAATCATTAAAATTCAAGAATATCTTTTGGCGAGCAAGAAAGCGCTTGCGCTAAAGATAGGACATAGTTTGCTTGAGCATTATTGATATTCTTTTGCTTTTGCTCATATTGTTGAATGGTTCTAATTGGAATTGAAGTCATATTGGCGAGTTCTTTTTGGCTTAATCCACGAGACAATCTCATGATTTTAAGATTTGTCTCTTTTTTTCTTTTTGAAATAGAATCCACTAAATTAACAAAATGGCTAACGTCCATTTCGTGGTAGGGGTGATAATGCAAAAGCAACCTATTTATATCAATTCTATTTGCAATAAAAGAAAAAGGAATATTTTTTACCCATTGATAATATGCTAGTGACCACCCAAGCCAATATTCTGGGGTCCTATCATAGATGAAAGGTAGTTCGTTAACTCTTTTACCACATATTAAGAAAGAGACTTCTGAACCAGATTTACCGCATATTGTAAAAGGATCTCCGGAACCAAACGATAAGGAATAATAAGAAAGAATGAAACGCTTCCAAACTTCTTCAAGATCCATATGCAAAACATAAACTGATGTTTCAAAGAATTCACCTAACCAGTCTTGTGCTTCGCTAATATAATTGTCACTATAAGCGTTCATCATCTGCTCCCATTTCTTCATCAATGATCTGATTGATATATAAGTCACCTTTTTCTCGCCTCATTTTCGCGCTATTAAAGTATTCATTCCTTGCCTCATTTTCGCGTTTAATCTTTTTCTCGTACCATTCACTAGCAAATGCTTGCTCTGCGTCTATAAAATGAATGGCGTCAAAAGCTTTCTTGGATTTTAATACCACTTGTTCTCCTAGATTACCTAGTTTCAGTGCAATTGATAACTGTCGATACGATATGGTGCCTTGAAGGAAATCTTTTGCAAAGGCAAAATAACTATCATCTGCTCGATAGCCGATAATAACATCGTAGTTTGAATAATCTATAGAAAAGTTCTTGGTAAGATACTTTTTCGCGTCTTTCACCAAAAACGACTTATCTTTAAACTGGCGATTTTGGATTAAAATGGTGAGCCAATGCAAAACGGTAAAATGTTGATCGTTTAGATTCAAAACTTTGAGATTATCAAGATTTATTTCATAGCAATTAGCATATCCATCTAGCTCGTTAGCGACCGCCCATTCTTTAGCGAGTTCCTTTGATTCTGTGCAATAAAAACCTAGTCCATAGTCGTTATATGGGTTTCCATAACCATAAATCGGTTTTTCTATAATGCCTAAAGAACCATGATATATCTTCATAGTGATATTATACTCCCCAAGGAGTAGTAATCAAAGATACTTTTTATATTATTTTATAATTGATAAAATATAGAAGATATGCGTAACAAAAATTCATTTACATCCCAAGTTAAAGAAGAACTCGTCAGTAACTCTTATCCATCTGATGATCGTTTAAGAGCCCTTCTTTCTGCTTATATTCGCATTAATGGTTCATTAATCTTTAGACACAAGAAAACTCTTTTACAGCTCAATACAGAAAACGCTAAAATTGGGCGTTTTATCTATGAAACAATTAATGAGATATATAAGGCTAACGCTGAATTAATTATTAAAGAGAGAAAGTCGTTCACAAATAATAAGTCATATATGATTGAAATCGCTGACGCCAGTGAAACAATCATGGATGATTTAGAAATCTCTTTCTTGGAAGGAAAAATTAGTAAAAATATCGTCAAAAACGATGATACGATTTCTGGTTATCTCGCTGGTGCTTTTTTAGCAGCGGGTTCTGTTAATTCACCAATCACTTCTAATTACCATTTAGAAATTGCCTTAAATAGTGAGAATTACGCGAAATGGTTAGCGAAACTCTTCGCCAAATATAAAAACAGCAATATCGAACCAAAAATCACTCATCGTAGAGATGAATATGTCATCTATTTTAAAAAGAGTGATCAGATATCAAATTTCTTAATCATGATAGGAGCGGTTTCTTCTTGCTTAGAATTTGAAGATGTGAGGGCTAATAGAGACCTCATGAATAACGCCAATAGATTAACTAATATGGATACTTAAGACTCGCTAATGAAGCAGCATCGCTCCAAGAATTAGCGGACCTCATGAGTGAGAAATTCAAGAAAACTATTACTAAAAGTAATATCAATCATTTATTCCGCTCAATCCATGAGTTCTACGAAAGGCTAAACCATGACAATATATAAACAATTAGGCGCAAGAATTAGATATCTAAGACAACAGAAAAATCAATCCATTGAAGACTTAGCCTTAGATGCTGAAATCAACCGCAATTATCTCGGCGATTTAGAAAGAGGAAGCCGTAATCCCACCCTCTTAATTCTTAATAAAATCGCTAAAGCCTTAGAGGTCGATTTAGCCACTCTTTTAGAGGGTATTAAAGAATTATAGATTTATTTTTGTTTAAAACTAAAATAAGCACAATGAACTTTTTGTGCTTTTTTCTTGCAACTTATATTAAATATAAGTAATATATAACCGCAGTGACAAATAAAGGAGGCATAAATTACATGTCAAATGTCAGAGTTGCAATTAACGGATTCGGTCGTATTGGCCGTTTAGCGTTCAGACATTCCAGCAAAGAACCAGAATTAGCAGAAGATGGCAAAACCATCCTTAAAGAAGGTTCAATTACAGTTGATGGTAAAGAAATCACCATCTACGCTCGTCCAAAAGCCCAAGACTTACCATGGGGTGAATTAAAAGTTGATGTCGTGCTCGAATGCACAGGCTTCTACTGCTCCAAAGAAAAATCCATGGCTCACATTGAAGCCGGTGCTCGTAAAGTCGTTATCTCCGCTCCAGCGGGCAAAGACTTACCAACCATCGTCTTCGGTGTTAACGAAAAAACACTCACAAAAGAAGACAACGTTATCTCCGCTGCTTCTTGTACAACAAACTGCTTAGCCCCAATGGCTAAAGCCTTAAATGATTATGCTCCAATCCAATCCGGTATCATGAGCACA
>CADCCA010000041.1 GCA_902799855.1 uncultured Erysipelotrichaceae bacterium
TGCTGTACATCCGCTTAAAAGAATTGCAGCACCTACGGTTACAATACCTGCAAAGGTTAGTTTTGTTCTTTTTTTCATTTAATTATTCCTATCTACAAAATTTAGTATTCTTTTTAAAGACACCAGGTTATCATCATACGAATTGTTTAAGAAGCCTTGTTTAGCGATGATAACAATATCAAATGCGTAATTATCATATTCAATAAATGAATCACACATTGATCTGATTTGTCTTTTGATGTGATTGCGAACGACAGCGTTACCTAGTTTAGAAGAAACAGATATACCAACTCTCGTATGTGTTAACGAGTTGGCACAGTAATGGATGACATACGATTGGTTGCGCTGCGCTTTGCCTTTTTTAATCGTAGTAGCAAAGTCATCGTTTGCTTTAATGCGATTAACAATTTTCATAGATTGCCTCTAATTAATCGGCTAATTTTTTTCTACCTTTAGCTCTACGACGAGCAAGAACGCGACGACCATTTGCGGATTTCATACGAGCACGGAATCCGGCTTTGTGTTGATGTTTAATTTTGCTTGGTTGATATGTTCTTTTCATAAAAGAAACCTCCTATTACATAGCGAGATAAGTTTAATAGCATTTATTAATAAATGTCAATAAAATGTGGTTTTTCATCGATAAATGCAAACTGGAATAGGCAAAGAAAAATGAGAAATCCACATATCCACACCTGGTGGAAAAGTGGAGAATTTATCCACAAAAATGAGAATGTGGAAATGTGGAAAACTACCTTAAAGGCTAAAACTATACACTATTGCTGTGGAAAACTAAAAATCGCTTAAAATCACATACCAAAAAAATGTGAATTATTTTATAATGTTTGTCACAAACAGCAGGTGATTGTTATGAATAATTCAATATCAGAGATAGCCATGATTTGGCGAAAGACATTAAAAGTAATAGATGAAAGATTAAATGACAGAAATATATTCGATAATTTCTTCGCTAACTCATACATCTACGATATTAGAGGTAGTACAGTCACAGTAGTAGTCAACTCCGCAACAGCAGAAAGATTATTATCTTCTAAATATATAGATATCATTAAAGATGCGATCGGTGAAGTAACTGATAACAACTATGATTTTGTATTCACTCAACAAAGTAGTATTACTAAAAGTAATACACAAGTGAATCAATCAGTCAAAGAACAATCAGAAACTGTATTTTTTAAAGACGCTAAACTTAGAGAAAATCTTACTTTCGAATCATTTGTTGAAGGTGATTTCAACATGGAAGCTTATCGCGCTGCTGATGTGATTTCCAAAAATCCAGGCAAAGTCTTTAATCCTTTATTTATCTATTCCAATTCCGGTTTAGGAAAAACTCACTTATTGCACGCTATCGGAAATAGAGTAAAAGCCAATAATCCAAAAGCAAAAATCCTTTATATTGATGCTAATGATTTTGTTGAAGAATACATCAAATTTGTTAAAGGTGAAAAAGAAAATGAGACCTTAAAAGACTTCTTCTCAGATGTCGATGTCTTATTATTTGATGATGTTCAATTCTTACAAAATAAGGTTAAAACAGAGGAGATGTTTTTCTACATCTATCAAAAGATGGTAAATAACGATAAGCAAATCGTCATCACATCTGATAGACAACCTAACGAATTAAAAGGATTAGAAGATCGTCTTATCACCAGATTCAGCCAGGGTTTGACAGTAAAAATCAATACACCTGACCAAGATACATGTATTAAAATTCTTGAAAAACAAATCGTTAATGAAGGCTTAAAAATCAGTAATTTTGATCCAGCGGTTTTGACATTCTATGCTGAAAAATATAGCAGCAATGTCCGTGAACTTGATGGTGCATTTAATA
This sequence comes from uncultured Erysipelotrichaceae bacterium, assembly GCA_902799855.1. The sequence goes on from CADCCA010000041.1 coordinate 1,853, forward strand.
GGTTAATTTTCTACGTCTCACAAATTAAGCAAGTTGAGAAGATCACTTTAGAAGTTGCAGTCGAAGCTGTTCAAAATATTACCGGTGTTAAAAATGTCGCTGCGCAGTTATCTGAACAAAAAGTTATCAACGCTGTTGCTGACTATTACAAACTCTCCCCATCTGACTTAACAGGTAAGACTAGAACAGGTCAAATTGCTTTAGCCAGACATATCGCTATGTATTTAATAAGGATTAATATAGATATTCCACTTACCAAAATCGGTGCGATGTTCGGTGGTAGAGATCACACCACTGTGATGAACGGTATATTAAAAGTGGAAAATATGTTGAAAACTGACGAGAGCTTGAAGGCAGTTATTAATGACCTACAAAAAGCTTTGTAAGTTTAATGATTTTATTTAAAATAAAAAATAGTAATTTATTACTTGGTTGTGCTACAATTAAATCAATAAGCGGAAATCGAGTTTTCCACAATTTCCACACCTCTAATAATTATTATAAATAATAATATAATAAAAATAGAAAGGAACTATATATGAGATTTACTATCAAACGTGAAGAATTTCTTAAAGGTTTAAACATTGCTAATAGAGCAGTATCTAGCAAAATAGCGATGCCTGTATTAGAAAATTTAAAATTAGATTTAACAGATAGAGGATTATTCATCACTGGTTCTAACTTAGATATTTCTATCAAAACTCAAGTTCCTTATAAATTAGGTGAAGAAGAAATTATTAGAAACTATAAAGAAGGTTCTACATTAATTAAAGCCAAATTAATCACTGATATGGCTAGAAAAATGGATTCAGATGAAATCACATTAGATGTCATTGATTCCACAATCGCTACAATTAGCAATAACCGTTCAGAATATCGTTTAAACTGTGTTAAACCTGATGAATATCCGGATCTTGATTTAGATGCAGCAGGTACAAAACTCAGTTTAACAAGTTCTGAATTCAATACATTGGTCAACCAAACAGCATTTGCAGCATCATTAAAAGAACAACGTCCTATTCTCACTGCTTTAAACTTAGAAGCAAGAGATGGTTTGATGACTGCTACTGCTACCGACTCTGCTCGTATGGCTAGAAAACAATTAAGCATCCCAACAGATGTGGAATTTGTTGCCAATGTTCCAGCCAAAATGATGGTTGAAGTTAGCCACTTATTAGAAGGCAAAGATTCACTTGATATCGCTTTTAGTGATAAGAAAGCGCTTTTCACAATTGGTACAACCATTGTTGCGACAAGATTAATCGCTGGTGATTATCCAAATACAAAGAACATTGTTCCAAAGATTACAAACTACTCACTCAATGTCAATGCTAACGATTTAATGAAAGCTATTGAAAGAGCTAACATTTTATCAATTGATAGAGAAAACGTTGTTGATTTAACCATGAGTGAAGATGGTGTTGAAATTTCTGCTAAATCAAGCCAAGTTGGTTCTGCTATTGAAAGAATTGATACATTTAGATATGTTGGTCAAAATTTAAAAGTTTCATTCAATAGTGAATTTGTTATCGCTGCTGTTAAAGCGCTCGGATGTGAAGATGTCACACTTGCGTTTGTAGGCGAAATGAAGCCATTTGTTGTCGAAAATGCCTTAGATGACTCTATCGTTCAAATTGTCACTCCAGTGCGTACTTATTAGGCCAAAGAACACTATTTTTAAAGTATAGTAAATTAAGGGAATAAATTATTCCCTTTTTTATTTATATACGATATAATAGTTTTACAGGAGTTTTTGTGTCCCCAAAGAGCATTAAATTAAGAGAAGATGAAGAGTACATTACCTTAGGTGTGCTCCTTAAAATTGCTGGCATTATCGATACCGGTGGCCAAGCAAAGTTTTTCTTAAGCGAAAATGTCGTTTTAGTGAATGGAGAGGAAGATAATCGCCGCGGTCGTAAATTATATCATGGCGATGAAATTCGAGTTCTAGACAAGACCTTTTTGATAGATTAGGTATGCAAATAAAACGAATTGGACTCAAAAACTTCAGAAACCATCAATCTCTATCATTTGATTTTTCAGAAAATCTCAATGTTCTAACTGGCAATAACGCAGTTGGCAAAACAAATGTGGTAGAAGCTATCTACTACTTATCACTCGCTAGAAGTTTTAGAACTAATGATGATGAAGATTTAATCAAAAAGAATCAAGATCGAGCGGAAATTGATGCAGTCATTGTTGAAGGAGAAATAACTAGAAAAATTAAGGTCATCATTACCAAAGCCGGAAAGGTAGTGATGATCAACGGTAAAAACATCTCTAAGTTATCTGAACTATCAAAATGCGTTAATGTCATTTTGTTTCAGCCTAAAGATGTCTCGCTATTTAGCGGGCCACCAAAGGAAAGAAGAAACTTCTTAGATATATCTATATCTAAAAAGAGTGCTATCTATCTAGATTATATTTCCAGATACGAAAAAGTCCTAAAAGAGAGAAATGATCTATTAAAAGCGGATACTATCAACCAAACTTTGCTTGATGTAACCACTGAATTAATGGTCAAATTATCAGGTTCAATCATCTCTTATAGGCAGATGTATGTCAAGGATATCAACGATATCCTTAATAAAATAACGCGCGCGCTCACAGGCGAAAAAGGAAAGTTTGAATTAAAGTATTACCCATTCGTGGCATATGACGCAAACTTCACCGAGAACGCAAAAAAGGCATTCAAACGTGCTGAGGAAAGCGATTTCAAGCATAAGCAAACATCTATCGGTGTCCACCGAGAAGACATCTCTATCAGCCTAAATGGACGTGATATCGCAACATTTGGCTCACAAGGAGAGAACAGGATTGCCGCGTTAGCGTTAAAACTAAGTCCTTATTTCTTAATCGATGATAAGGATAAAAAGCCAATTATTGTGCTAGATGATGTGATGAGTGAACTCGATCATAATCATCAAGAAAAACTAATCGCATTTTTAAGAAAGTTTAATCAAGTATTTATAACTGGAACTAAATTAGATATTCCAGATTGTAATCACTTATTAATAAATAAGCAGACAAAGGAGGTCTTCTAATGGAAGAAGAAAAGAAAGAAGTCGTAGAAGAACAAAAAGCTCCAGAAACCGCTCCAATTCCTGAAGTTAATGTTTCCGAGATGAATGAAGAAGAAGTTCAACTCGAAAAAGCTGACGCTAAATACGACGCAGAAAACATTCAAGTCTTAGAAGGGCTTGAAGCAGTGAGAAAAAGACCTGGTATGTATATCGGTACTACATCCAGCGCTGGTCTCCATCACCTCGTTTGGGAAATTGTTGACAATGCTATCGACGAAGCTTTAGCGGGCTATTGTACAGAAGTTAAAGTCACAATCAACCCAGGAGATACTATTACCGTTGTTGATAATGGTCGTGGTATTCCAGTTGACGTGGTTAAGAAATCCGGTTTATCCGGTGTTGAAACTGTTTATACAGTCTTACACGCTGGTGGTAAATTCGGTGAAGGTGGCGGCTACAAAGTTTCCGGTGGTTTACACGGTGTTGGTGCATCTGTTGTTAACGCCTTATCCGAATGGTGTGAAGTTACCGTCCATAAAGACGGTGGTATTTATTACATCAAATTCGTCAATGGTGGTAAAATCGTTGAACACTTAAAGAAGATTGGTACATGTGATCCAGAAAAGAATGGTACAACCGTTACATTCAAACCAGATGGCCAAATCTTTACCGATACAACTCATTATGATTACGAAACAATTCGTGACAGAATGAGACAAGTTGCCTACTTAAATAGAGGCATCAAGATTATTGTCGAAGACGCTAGAGAAGCGGAACCAATTCATGAAGAATTCTGCTACAAAGGCGGTATTAAAGAATATGTCTTATTCATCAACAATCATAAGACCAAATTATTCGATGATGTGATTTACTGCGAAGGTACCTCACCAATCACTCTCGCTAGTGGAAACGAGGCACACGTGTATGCAGAAATCGCTATGCAATACGATGATGGTTACTCATCAAATATCTTCTCTTTCTGTAATAACGTCCATACCCATGAAGGTGGTATGCACGAAACAGGTTTTAGAGATGCGATGAGAAGAATCGTCAATAATTACGCTAGAGAATACAAGTTCTTAAAAGAAGGTGAAGACGACTTAACATATGATGATATTACCGAAGGTTTAACATGTGTTATTTCTGTTAAGCACCCAAACCCACAATTTGAAGGTCAAACAAAGACAAAATTAGGTAACTCTGAAGTTCGTAAGATTGTCTCTCAAATCGTTGGTGATCAATTAAATAGATTCTTCCTTGAAGATCCAAAACTTGCCCGTACAATCATGGAGAAGATTATCGGTGCAGCTAACGCTCGTTTAGCCGCGAGAAAAGCGCGTGAAGAAGCGAGACGTAAAGGCGGTCTTGACCTTACCACTCTTCCAGGTAAGTTAGCCGACTGTTCAAGTAAGAAACCAGAAGAATGTGAATTATATATCGTTGAAGGTAATTCCGCTGGTGGTTCCGCAAAGAATGGTAGAAACAGAGAAACACAAGCCATCCTACCACTTCGTGGTAAAATCTTAAACGTTGAAAAAGCACAAGCGAAGAGAATCTTTGCTAACGCTGAAATCGGTAACATGATTACCGCTATCGGTGGTGGTATTGATCCAGAATTCGATGTGTCAAAGATTAGATATCACAAAATCGTCATCATGACCGATGCTGATGTCGATGGTAGTCATATCCGTATCTTATTATTAACTTTCTTCTACAGATTTATGCGTCCTTTAATTACTGAAGGCTACGTTTATATCGCACAACCTCCTCTATATAAAGTTGAATATCATGGCAAACAATACTATGCCTACAATGATGATCAATTAGAAAACATTAAAGATAAATTAAAACTAAAACCAGGTTATCCATTCCAACGTTATAAAGGTCTTGGCGAAATGGATGCCGAACAATTATGGGAAACAACAATGGACCCATCCAACCGTAAGATGATTAGAGTCACATTAACTGACGCTATCAAAGCGGAACAAGTCTTCACCGACTTAATGGGTGATAATGTTGACCCACGTAAAGAATTCATTCACAGCAACGCTAAGTTCGTGAAGAATCTTGACATTTAAGGAAAGGAGTTCTGTTTATGTTAGATGAAGAAAACAAAGTTTTAGAAGAAGAAACAAACGACGAAGAAGAAGTTGAAGTTTCTCCTGAAGAAGAACAAGAACTTGAAGCTGGTATCGTTGCTGGCTTAACTGATGTCGATACAGTCCCATTAGTGCAAGAATCCTTCCTTGATTATGCGATGAGTGTTATCGTCGCTCGTGCTATCCCTGATGTTAGAGATGGTATGAAGCCAGTTCATAGACGTATCGTTTACTCAATGTCTGAAACTGGTAATACTCCAGATAAACCATTTAAGAAATGTGCTCGTATCGTCGGTGACGTTATGGGTAAATATCACCCACACGGTGACTCCGCAATCTATGGTGCATTAGCTAGATTAGCCCAACCATTCGCCATGAGATATATGCTCGTTGAAGGTCACGGTAACTTCGGTTCTGTCGATGGTGATGAACCAGCTGCTTACAGATATACCGAAGCCCGTATGGCTAAATTAGCATTAGAAATGGTCCGTGATATCAACTGTGATGTTGTTGATTTCATGGATAACTATGATGGTGTTGACCAAGAACCAACTGTTTTACCTGCCAGATTTCCAAACTTATTAGTTAATGGTAGTAGTGGTATTGCTGTTGGTATGGCCACCAATATCCCACCACACAACTTAGCAGAAGTTATTGATGGTGTTATTGCTATTGCAAGAAATCCAGAAATCACTGTTGATGAATTAATGGAATATATTAAAGGTCCAGACTTCCCAACAGGTGCAATTATTTTAGGTAGAAGCGGTATCCGCGAAGCCTATGAAACAGGTACTGGTAGCGTTGCTATTAGAAGTAAATGCCACATCGAAGAACGTGGTGAACACGGCTTAAAACGTATCGTTGTTGATGAAATTCCTTATGGTATCAATAAGGCCAATATGATTGAAAGCATGGCTACTTTAGTCCGTGATAAGGTCATTGAAGGTATCTCCGATATTCGTGATGAATCCAATAAAGACGGCATCCGTGTAGTCATTGAAGTAAAAAGAGACGCTATTCCAGAAGTCCTTTTGAACCAATTATATAAACTCACAAACTTACAAGTGAGCTTTGGTATTATCAACCTCTGCTTAGTGGACAACGCTCCAAAAGTATGTTCATTACCAGTTATGCTTCAACAATACTTAGACTTCCAAGTCTCAGTTATCGAAAGAAGAACAAAATTCTTATTAGATAAAGATGAAGCACGTGATCATATCGTGATTGGCTTAATTAAATGTCACGATAACATTGACGATATCGTAGATATCATCAAAGAAAGCGCTACTCCAGAAGAAGCCACTAAGACTTTAATGGATAAATATGAATTCTCTGAAGCACAAGTCGCTGCTATTTTAGCGATGACATTACGTCGTTTAACCGGTATTGAAACCGATAAGTTAATCGCTGAACGCAATCAATTAGAACAAAATATCGCTGAATATAAGAGAATCCTTTCTTCTAGAGAAAACGAAGTTGAAGTCGTTATTAAAGAATTAGAAGAAATCAAAGCTAAATTCGGTGATGCAAGAAGAACTGAAATTAGTAACGTTGCCGCTAACATCGATGACGAAGACTTGATCCCACAAGAAGATATCGTTGTTACTTTATCAAGAGGTGGTTATGTCAAACGTTTAAGCATTGATGACTTCAAAGCGCAACATAGAGGTGGCCGTGGAGTACGTGGTACATCCTTAAATGAAAACGATGTTGTTGACTTAATGGTCTACACAGAAACACACACGGACCTCTTATTCTTTACAGATTTAGGTAAAGTTTATCGTATCCGTGGTTACCAAATTCCAGAATATCAAAGAACTGGTAAAGGTATCCCAGTCATTAACTTAATTAATATTGAAAAAGGTGAAAATGTTAAATCCATTATCGCTGTTAACAAATACTACGATTATAGATATTTAATGTTCTTCACCAAACAAGGTATTGTTAAGAGAACACCAATTACCGAATACGAATCCATCAGACAAAATGGTAAGATCGCCATTACTTTAAGAGAAGGCGATAACTTATTAGCGGTCAAAGA
>CADCCA010000042.1 GCA_902799855.1 uncultured Erysipelotrichaceae bacterium
AGATATCAACATCGAAAAGGATGTCGTTCAAGTGGAAGAAAACAAATATGAGAACTTCATTATTGAAGAACTCGACTTATCTGTCCGTTCTTATAACTGTTTAAAGAGAGCTGGCGTTGCCACTGTCTTAGAACTCACAGAAAAAACCGAAGAAGAAATGATGAAAGTCAAAAACCTTGGTAAAAAATCTCTCAAAGAAATCAAAGAGAAACTTGCGGCTTATGGCTTATCATTCAAAGATTTTGAATAAGGAGGCCCAGCAAAATGCCAGCACAAGGTAGAAAGAATGTTCATGGTAAAACCGGTGTTAGATTTAAAGCGGCTTATACCAAGAGCAAATACGAAAATATGCTCCGTAACGTGGTCACAGATTTAATCATTCATGGTTCCATCAAAGTGACTGCTGCTACAGCTAAAGACGTCATCAAAGAAGCTGATCGTTTAGTGACCTTAACCAAAAAGGAAGATGTCATGAACGCCAAACGTCAAGCTGCGGCATTCGTCCGTAACATCGTTGCCGACGAAAAAACCGGCGCCAATGCTTTAGATAAATTATTCAACGAAATCGGTCCTAAGATGAAAGATCGTAATGGTGGTTATACTAAACAATATAAATTAGAAAACCGCCGTGGAGATAATGCTCCAGTCGTCTTAGTTACCTGGGTTGACTAATTATAGAGTATCAAGACAAAAAGTCCTTCTATGTTGCGTAGAAGGGCTTTTTTTCTATTTTGTTATATTTGATTTAACTCAAATATGTTCTATAATGAATATGCTTTTAAAAGATTAGCAAAATATAATGAAAGGATTTTTTTATGAAAAAGAAATTTTTTACAACATTAGTACTATTTGCTTCATTAGCACTCACGGCTTGTGGTGGTAATGGTGGCAATAGTGGCGCTTCTACAAAGCATACACATGATTATGGTACCGCTACAGTCGTTAAAGAAGCGACATGTGAAGAAGCTGGCGAAAGCGTCCAAAAATGTAAGATTTGTGGTCATGAAAAGAAAACCACAATTAAAGCCCTCGGTCACGATTTAGGTGAAGAAACAGTCACTAAACCAGCGACATGTAAAGAAAAGGGTGAAAAAACCGCAACATGTAAGAGATGTAAAAAAGAAATTAAAACCGAAATCCCAGCTTTAGAACACACATGGGATGATGGCGTTGCTTCTGGCAAATGTGGTGAACCAGGAAAAATCGTTTACACATGCTCTGCTTGTGGCGAAACAAAAGAAGAAACAACTGGTTTCATTCCACACGTTTGGGATTTTGAAAACGCTACAACAGTTGCCGCTTCTGGTGATGGTGTTGAATACACAATTGCTAAATGTAAAACATGTCATGCTGATGGTTACTTCGTGGCCGCTGCAAAAGCAACACTAAGTTCCAACGCTAAAAAGAAAGATGCTCCAGAAGGCTGCATTAAAATGTCTCCAGATACCGCTTATATGACAGTTTCATTCGTTTTACCAGAAGCTAAGAGTGGTACATTCTATCTCCGTGGCGCAATGGACTATTGGTATCAAGATAGCAATAACAACCAAAACAAAACATACTATGATCAAAACAATGGTCATACAGATGCTTCCACAAAGCAAGGTAACTTCAAATTAGAAGTCGGTCCAGATGAAGAACATCTCACAAACGTTGAACTTCCAGACAATACCTCTCTCAAATTTAGTGATATGTTACCAAAAGATGTTGGCTTTACAATTGATTCCACCAACTGGTCAACTATCGGTGATTGTATCGTTGGTGCAGCTTCATTATCTGCTGGCTTAAATATGATTAAGTTCACCAGAGTTGATAGCTATAACTTAGCGGTTCACGATTTCTTATTCGTCGTTCCACAAGCTGCCTAATATACTAGCGATAAAAAGATAAGGCTAAGGAGTTAATCCCTAGCCTTTTGTTATGCATTGGCCTTTGTGTTTATTCTTTAAACAAAGTATATATTTTGAAAAGCACGGCAATGTGATAAGGTAGAGCGTGAACAAAAGGTAATTAATATGAAACGTATTGGTATATTAGGCGCTGGTACATGGGGTACCGCATTAGCAAACTTATTAACAAGTGTGGGTCATCAAGTCATGCTTTGGAGTAGATTCCCTGAAGAAGTTAACTCCATCATGAAAACCCACAAACATAAAAATCTTCCAGGAGTAGAAATTGATCGCAATATCCTTTATTCCTGCAATATTGAAGAAGCAGTGGAAGATAAAGATGTCATCGTCATGGCCGTACCTTCCATTTATGTGCGCGAAACGACCGCGCTAGCGAAGAAATACTTCAAACCTAACCAAATTATCGTTACCGTCGCTAAAGGCGTGGAAAAAGGCACTTTAATGACAACTAGTGAGATTATTCACGATGTTTTAAAAGAAAAAAATCTTCCAGTCGTCGCGTTAAGCGGTCCAACTCACGCCGAAGAAGTCGCTATTGGCTTACCAACATTAATCGTTTCTGCTTGTGAAAGACTTCAATATGCAGAAGAGATTCAAGATATCTTCTATTCATCCAAATGCCTACGCGTATACACGAACCAAGACATCTTAGGTGTCGAACTCTGTGGTGCGCTTAAAAACATCATCGCTTTAGCCGCTGGTATGAGTGATGGCTTAGGATATGGTGATAACGCTAAAGCCGCTTTAATCACAAGAGGTCTTAGAGAAATCACTAAAATCGGTTTAGCGATGGGTGCTAATGTTAATACCTTCTCTGGTTTAACTGGTATTGGTGATATCGTTGTGACCGCCACTAGTGTGCATTCTAGAAACCATAAAGCCGGTTATTTATTAGGCCAAGGTTATTCCTTAGAAGAAGCATTAGAAAAAGTCGGTATGGTCGTGGAAGGCCTTAATTCATTAGATGCCGCTATCGAATTAGAAAAAAAATACAATTTACAACTTCCAATTATCGATACCGTTGCTGCGATTATCGAAGGAAAAGTCAAAGTTAAAGAAGCTGTTAGCAAATTATTTGCTCGTAAGAAACAAAACGAAATTGCTTACATTTAATCAAAACAAATCGCAAATAGTAGTGGGTTGAACACATCAATCCACTTTTATTTTGTATTTACATTCAATGCTATTGCAACACAAAAAACAATTAAAAATATTGAAAATATAGGATACTTCGGTAAAAAATTATTGAAATATCTTTATTGTTGGTATATAAAAAGATTGGTAAAAAAATACCGAACTATTCTATGAGCCCAAGAGTTTCGTTAAAACAAATCGAAAGATATCCTGTTTACTTAAACGTATTACTATCTTTAAGAAACATTGGTATTAACAAAGTTAATTCTCGTCAATTAGCGGATGCTTTAGGCGTCTCAGAAGAACAGGTGAGAAAGGATTTACAAATCGTCTCCCCTCATAGTTCGAAACCAGGTTGTTCTAGAGATGTTAATTTATTAATTAATCATTTAAAAGATTATTTAGGATATAACACAGTTAATCGCGCTGTCTTAGTGGGCGTTGGTCATTTAGGCAGTGCTCTTTTATCCTTTAAAGGTTTTGATGACTATGGTTTAGATATCGTTGCAGGTTTTGATGTTGATCCATCCATCACGGGTGAATTAGTTAACGATAAACCTGTTTTCTCTATCTTTAATTTAGATAATAAGATTAAGGAATTAGATGTCGAAGTCGCGATTATTGCCACTCCAAAGGAAGCAGCACAAGAAGTCGTTAATAAATTAATCAATAGTGGCATTAAAGCTATTTGGAACTTTGTTCCTGTGCATTTAGATGTCCCTAGTGATGTCATTGTGGAAAATATGGATTTAGCCCGCTCTTTAGCGGTGTTCTTCCATCGAATAAATAAGAAATAGGAGGCAAGAATTATGCCTGAAGAAAAAGTAGTAGCCCCAGAAGTTATTAAAGAAATCAATGATTTAGTGGCTAAAGGTGTTAAGGCCCTTGAAGAATTTGAAAACCTTAACCAAGAACAAATCGATTACATCGTCGCTAAATGTTGTGTCGCGGGCTTAGACCATCATGGTACGTTAGCCAAAGCCGCCATCGAAGAAACACATCGTGGTGTCTTTGAAGACAAAGCGACCAAGAACTTATTCGCTTGCGAATACGTACAAAACAACATGCGTTCATTAAAAACAGTTGGTGTGGTGAGCAATAACCCAGTGACTGGTATTACTGAAATCGCTGAACCTGTCGGTGTTATCTGTGGTATTACCCCAGTTACTAACCCAACAAGTACAGTCATCTTTAAATCATTGATTTGTTTAAAGACCAGAAACCCAATCATCTTTGCGTTCCACCCATCCGCTCAACAAAGCAGTAAGCAAGCTGCTGTCTTGATGAAAGAAGTCGCGGAAGCCGCTGGTGCGCCAAAGAACTGTATTCAATGGATTGAACATCCAAGTATGGATGCCACTCATACCTTAATGAATCACCCAGATGTTGCAACCATCTTAGCCACAGGCGGTAATGCCATGGTTAAAGCCGCTTATAGTTGTGGTAAGCCTGCCATGGGTGTTGGTGCGGGTAACGTTCCTGCTTATATGAATAAATCATGTGACGTTGAACAAGCAGTCAATGATATCGTCTTATCCAAGTCCTTTGATAACGGTATGATCTGCGCTTCAGAACAAGCCGCTATTATAGACCAAGACATTTGGGATGAAGCCATCGCTTTATTCAAACGTTTCAAAGTCTATTTCGTCAATAAAGAAGAAAAGATTAAATTATCTAGATACATGTTTGGCTATGCCGAAGGTGATAAAGATGTCGAACAAGGCAAACTCAATCCAGACATCGTTGGCCAATCCGCTTATTGGATTGCTAAACAAGCCGGATTTGAAGTTCCAGAAGACACTTCTGTTCTTGGTGTTTTCTGCCAACAAGTTGGACCAAAAGAACCAATTTCTAGAGAAAAACTATCACCCGTCCTCGCTTATTTCTGTGTGAAGGATGAAAAAGAAGGCTTCCAAAGAGCCAAAGAAATGGTGGAATTTAACGGCTTAGGTCATAGTGCTGTTATCCACTGCAAAGAACAAAAAATGGCCGATGATTTCGGTGAACTTGTGAAAGCCATTCGTATTATTTGGAATTCTCCATCCTCTTTCGGTGGTATTGGTAATGTCTATAACTCATTCCTACCATCATTAACCCTTGGTTGTGGTTCTTATGGCCATAATTCCATTGGCGGCAACGTCAGTGCGGTTAATTTATTAAACATCAAACAAGTTGGTAAAAGGAGAAATACTATGCAATGGTTTAAAGTTCCTGCGAAGATTTATTTCGAACGCAATTCCATTCAATATTTAAAAGACTGTAAAGAAATGCACAAAGTCTTTATCGTCACAGATAAATCCATGATTGAATTAGGCTTCTTATCTAAGATTGAAGAACAACTCAACCAAAGAAACGAAAGACCAATCATGCAAATCTGCAGTGGTGTTGAACCAGATCCAGATATTTCCAGTGTCAGAAAAGGCGCGGAAATGATGAAGCAATTCGAACCAGATACCATTATCGCTTTAGGTGGTGGTTCTGTCATGGACGCTGCTAAAGGTATGTGGTTATTCTATGAACACCCAGAAGTTAACTTCGATGACTTAAAACAAAAGTTCATGGATATTAGAAAGAGAGCCTTCAAATACCCAGAATTAGGTAAGAAATCTCGTTTAATCTGTATCCCAACAACTTCCGGTACCGGTAGTGAAGTTACTCCATTCGCTGTTATTTCTGATAAGGCAAATAACAAGAAATATCCATTAACTGACTACTCCTTAACACCAACCATTGCCATCGTCGATCCTGAGTTTACAACCTTCCTTCCAAAGGCTGCCACAGCGATGACTGGTTTAGATGTTTTGACTCACGCGATTGAGGCTTATGTCTCAGTTATGGCTAATGATTTCACTGATGGTTTATGCTTAAAAGCTATTCAATTAGTGTTCAAATACCTACCCCGTGCAGTGAAAAACGGCCCAAATGACTTAGAAGCTAGAGAAAAAATGCACAACGCTGCAACCATCGCTGGTATGGCGTTTGCGAACGCATTCTTAGGTATGACACACAGCCTTGCTCATAAGGTAGGCGCGGAGTTCCACGTCGTTCATGGCTATGCCTGCGCTATCTTGCTCCCACATGTCATCCGCTATAATGGTCAAGTGCCGACAAAGTTAAGTGTCTGGCCAAAATATAACCACTATAACGCTGATAAGAAATATCAAGAAATCGCTGGTTTATTAGGTTTTAAAGCCAAGACTCCAGAAGAAGGCGTTGATTCCTTAGCAAAAGCAGTTACTGCCTTAATTAGAGAATGTGGCTTAGATCCAAACTTCCAAGCTTGTGGTATTGATGAAAAAGAATGGATGAAGAAGCTCGATGAAATCGCAGTGCTCGCTTATGAAGATCAATGTTCACCAGCGAACCCACGTATGCCAATCGTCGAAGACATGAAGCAAATGCTCATCGATGCTTACAAAGGCAACTAATTAAACGATATAAAACTGGCCCTCTGCATTTTGGGTCAGTTTTTTTGTTGATTTAAGTGATTAACAACAACCATTTGGTTGACATTGCTTCTTCAATATTTTATAAGTTACTTGATAGAAACTTTTAAAAGGAGGTACCAGCATGACAATCTTGGCCAGTGAAGATATTTGTTTGGAATACGATGAAATTGAAATGAAATGTCGCGAAAGCGGTGAGCCAATCTATTTAACAAAAAATGGGCAAGTTGAATTGGTGGTAATGGATATTGCCTCTTTTGAAAAGCGTGAACAAGAACTTCAAGCCCAGCAATTGGTACTAGAAGCATATGCGGCTAGGTTAGCTGGGGCTAAAGATTATTCACTAAAAGAATCTAAAAAACTTATTCAAGAGTTAATCGATATAAACTAGGAAAAATTAGTTTTAAGGGAATAATATCTAGTGTTTACAAAAGCTAGCAATATATACGACTAAGTTGCGTCGTTGATAAGCGCTAGCTTTTTATCTTATAAATGGGTTCATTTTCCTATTGTTATTTCGTGCTCGTATGCGTAAAATAATATCGCTGAATTACTTATGTAATCATTAGGAGGCTATTATGGCAAAATTACAACCACAAGCTGTAAAACAAATTACCGAAATAGTGGAACGCTATAAAGACGAGCCAACTCCAACCATGATGATTCTTGAAGACATTCAAAAGGAATACGGCTATATTCCATTAGAAGTCCAAGAATTGGTCTCTGAATTAACTGGTGTCCCAGTCAGTGACATTTATGGTGTCGTCACTTTTTATTCGTTCTTCTCAATGGTACCAAAGGGCAAATATGTCATTGGTGTCTGTTTAGGTACTGCTTGCTACGTCAAAGGCAGTCAATTAGTATGTGACAAATTTGGCGAACTTTTAGGTATCAAACCAGGTGAAACCACACCAGATGGTTTATTTACCTTAGACTTGCTCCGTTGTATCGGTGCATGCGCTGTTGCTCCAGCTGTGAGCATTAACGGCAAAGTTTATCCACAAGTTAAAGTAGATAACGTTAAGAACATCATCGCGGAATATCGCGCTAAGGAGGCTAATTAAGTATGGAACAAATCAAAACTGAAAAAGAACTCCAAGCGAGATTTGAAAAATGTGGTGCTTGCTTACAAAAGAAGTTCCACTGCGAACCAGGACACAAGGCCATCGTCGTCTGTGGTGGTACTGGCTGCTTATCCGCTGATTCCCAAGTTATCATTGATAGATTTAACGAATTAATCAAAGAACACGGTTTAGAAGATAAAGTGACCGCTAATATCGTTGGTTGCTTTGGCTTCTGCTCCCAAGGTCCTTTCGTCAAAGTTTTCCCAGAAGAAACTTTATACGTTAAAGTCAAAGTTAAAGATGTCGAAGAATTATTTGAAAAAGACATCATGAACAATGAAGTAGTTGAAAGATTGCTCTTCGTTGATCCACAAACCAAACAACACGTTCAAAAACAACACGAAATCAACTTCTATAAATTACAAAGAAGAGATATCGCTTTACACGGCAATGGTGAAATCAACCCAGAAGATATTGATGAAGCCATTGGTAATGGTGCATTCCAAGGTTTAAATAGAGCCTTACACATGTCCCGTGAAGAAGTTATCGATGAAGTTTTAAAATCAGGTTTAAGAGGTAGAGGTGGCGCTGGCTTCCCAACCGGAAGAAAGTGGTCCTTCGTTCCAAAAACTGATGAACCAAAATACATGATTTGTAATGGTGATGAAGGTGATCCAGGTGCGTTCATGGACCGTTCCATCATCGAAGGTAACCCATGTGCAGTTATCGAAGGTATGATGATCGCCGGTTACGCTATTGGTGCTAACGATGGTTACTTCTATGTCCGTGCGGAATACCCAATCGCTGTCAAACGTTTAGCCAAAGCAATTAAAGAATTAGAAGAAATTGGTATCTTAGGTGATCACATCTTAGGTACAGACTTCTCGTTCCGTTGCCATATTAGATTAGGTGCTGGTGCCTTCGTCTGTGGTGAAGAAACCGCCTTAATTAACTCCATTGAAGGAAAACGTGGTATGCCACGTCCTTATTGGTACAGCCGACACCAAAGGTACAAAGGTCTTTGCGTTAGGTGGCAAAGTCAATAACGTTGGTCTTGTCGAAGTACCAATGGGCACAACATTAAGACAATTAATTTATGATATTGGTGGTGGTATCCCAGATGGTAAGAAATTCAAAGCCATCCAAACAGGTGGTCCTTCTGGTGGTTGCTTAACCGAAAAAGACTTAGACACACCAATCGACTTCGGTAGCTTAATGGCGGCCGGTAGTATGATGGGTTCCGGTGGTGCTATCGTCATGGACGAAGACAACTGTATGGTTGACGTCGCTAAATTCTATATGACATTTATCTGCGACGAATCATGTGGTAAATGTTCACCATGCCGTATCGGTACTAAGAGATGCTTGGACATCTTAACCAAGATTTGTGATGGCAAAGGTACTCCAGAAGATCTTGATGCCCTTGCTGAATTATCACAAACAATCAAGAATAACTCCCTCTGTGCTTTAGGCCAAACTGCTTCTAACCCAATCGTTAGTACAATGAAAGCCTTCCCAGAAGAATATAGAGCTCACGTTATTGATCACAAGTGTCCTGCTCACGTTTGTAAGAACATGATGGAATACTTCATTCAACCAAACAAATGTATCGGTTGTGGTCTCTGTATGAGAAACTGCCCAGTTGGTGCGATTGCTCCAGGCAGCGAACCTGCTCACTTACCAAATGGTAATGTTAACCCAGGTAAATTTGCCCACGTCATTGACCCACAAAAGTGTGTCAAGTGTGGTTCATGCTTAAGTGGTTGCCGAATCGGGGCCATCATCAAGAGATAGGAGGAAATAGTCATGGCTTTAGTTAATATCAAAATTAATGGTCAACCATATCAAGTTGAATCCGGTCTTACAGTTTTAGAAGCTGCAAGAAAATGCGGTTATGTTATTCCTTCCTTATGCGCTTTCAATCATGGTAAATGCTCTTTAGCTTCTTGCCGTGTTTGCTTAGTCGAAGTCGTTGGTGCTCGTGGTTTAGTCGCCTCTTGCGTCTACCCAGTCAACGAAGGCATGGAAATCATCACCAATTCCCAAAAAGCCGTCGAAGCAAGACGTGCTTCTGTGGAATTAATCCTTTCCAACCACCAAAAGAACTGTTTACAATGCCCAAAACAAGGCAAATGTGAATTATTAGAAGTCGCTAACATCGTCGGTGCTAGAGATGGCAAATACATGGGTCAACAAACCACAGCCACTATTGATCAATTAGCCCCAGGCTTAATGAGAAATACGGCTAAATGTATCTTATGCGGTCGCTGTATCGAAAGATGTAAAGAAGCGCATGGTATTTCCATCCTCGGTTTTGAAAACCGTGGTTTCAATGCCATCGTTGGTCCTGCCCAAAACAGGAGTTTCGCTGAAAGCCCATGCTTACAATGCGGTCAATGCGTGAACGTCTGCCCAACAGGTGCCTTATACGAAAACGAAGAAATCGCTAAAGTTGATGAAGCCTTCAGACAAGGCAAGAAAGTCATCGTCCAAACTGCTCCAGCCGTCAGAGCCGCTATCGCTGAAGAATTCGGTGAACCAATCGGCACAACTGGTACAGGCAAAATGACTGCCGCCTTACGTAGACTTGGCTTCTATCGTGTCTTTGACACCAACTTTGCAGCTGACTTAACCATTATGGAAGAAGCTCACGAACTTTTAGAAAGAATTACTAAGAAGACTGCTCCTCTTCCACAAATCACATCCTGTTCCCCAGGTTGGATTAACTACTTAGAATACTTCTATCCAGAAGTCATTCCACATGTCTCAAGTTGCAAATCCCCACACATGATGATGGGTGCAATTATCAAATCATATTTCGCTAAACAACATGAACTCGATCCAAAGGATATCTTTGTGGTTTCCGTCATGCCATGTACCGCCAAGAAATATGAAAGACAAAGAAAAGAAATGCCAAACGATGTAGATGCCGTTATCACCACTCGTGAATTAGCGAAGATGATCAAACGTGCTGGTATCGTCTGGAAAAACTTACCAGAAGAAGAATTCGATAATGACTTATTAGGCGAATATAGTGGTGCTGGTGTCATCTTTGGTGTCACTGGTGGTGTTATGGAAGCCGCTTTAAGAACAGCCTATTTCTGGCTCACTGGTAAAGAATATGGCCCAATCAACTTCACAGAAGTCCGTGGCTTAGAAGCCGTTAAAGAAGCCGCTTTAAATATCAATGGTACTGAAGTTAAAGTCGCTGTCACTTCTGGTATGGCTAACGCTAAGAAGTTATTAGACCAAATCAAAGATGGTACATCTCCATATGCTTTCATTGAAATCATGTGTTGTCCAGGTGGATGTATTAACGGTGGTGGTCAACCATTTGTTAAACCAATCTTCTTACCAAACGAAGATGATGACATCTTAGAAACATATCGCGCTAAACGTGCCAGTGTGTTGTACAGTGAAGATGAACGCTTAGTCATTCGTCAATCACACAACAACAAAGACATCCAAAAACTCTACAAAGATTACTTAGGTGAACCTGGTAGCGAACTCGCTGAAGAATTACTCCATACATCTTACGATGCCAATAGAGCAAAATTCCCAGAAAACAAATAATTAATTCGGGGGCGGGTTAAATTCCGCCCCCTTATTGTCTTTAAAGGAGACAAGTATGAATATCAAGTTTTATAATTCCCTTTCTAATTCATTAGAAGACTTTAATACTCAACAAGATAAAAAAGTGAGTATGTATGTCTGTGGCCCAACAGTTTATAACTATCCACATATTGGTAATATGAGACCAGTCGTGGTGTTTGATACTTTAAGGCGCTTTTTGACTTATATCGGTTATGATGTGACATATGTGAGCAATTACACTGATGTTGACGATAAAATCATCAAAGCCGCAAAGCAAGAAGGTAAATCAGAAAAGGAATTAACTGATTTCTACATTGCTGAATTTGAAAAGACCATTAAAGGTATTGGCTCTCAAGTTCCTAACATCACTCCACGCGTTACTGAATACATGGATAAGATTATTGCTTATGTTGATAATCTTGTAAAAATTGGCGCGGCATATGTTGTAGACGGGGACGTTTATTTCCGCGTTGAGAAAATTAAAGATTATGGCGCTCTCAGTGGTATCAATGTAGAAGATTTACGCGTAGGTGCGCGTATAGAAGAAAACACACAAAAGGAATCTCCATTAGATTTCGCCTTATGGAAGAAAACCAATGAAGGTATTAGATGGGAATCTCCTTGGGGTTTAGGTAGACCAGGCTGGCATACCGAATGCTGTGTCATGATTGATTCAATCTTCCCAAGACACTTTATTGATATCCATGGTGGTGGTTATGATCTTAAATTCCCACATCATGAAAATGAAATCGCTCAATCTGAAGCTACACATGGTAATAAGATTGCTAAATACTGGATGCATAACGCCTTCATTAATTTCGGTAACGAAAAGATGAGTAAATCTTTAGGCAACATCGTTTTAGCTAAAGACATGATTGCTCAATACGGTGGAGTAGTGACTAGATTAATCATTTTAAACGCTCATTATCGTCAACCTGTGAATTTCACCGAAGATACAGTTAAAGAGGCTCAACAAGTCGTTTCTCGTATCCAAATGGCTTATAAGCAAGCCGCTTTGAAATTACAATCTAATGGTGTGAATTTAGAAAAGGGGCAACCCGTGTATATAAATAAGTTCCTTGAAGCTTTAGCGGATGACCTTAATACCGCTAACGCATTAGCAGAACTTTATAACGTTCTTAAAGACGTCAATCAACTCATTAGAAATAGAGATGCTGATTTAAATGAACTCAATAATTTATTCAAGACCTTAACCGATATGTTCTATGTCCTAGGTCTTGACATTACTTATGTAAAGTTCGATGATAGTATCTCCGCTTTATATCAAGAATACTTACAAAGTAAGGAAAATAAGGATTTTGCTAAATCCGATGAAATAAGAAAAGTTTTAATTGAAAAAGGAGTCATGTAATTGAACGGAAATTCTTTAATGGAGCAACTCTTTAATGCCTTAAGCATTAATGGGGAAAGAATGAGAATTGCCAGTGGCATAGTCTTTTCCCTTGGCATCATTTTAATTCTTGGCTTCTTAATGACTCGTTTAACTAAACTTTTAAAATTACCAAGCGTCATTGCTTATTTACTCGTTGGTATTTTGATTGGACCATGTGCCATCAATCTCATTCCAAAAGAATTTATTGATCGTTCCAGTTTCATTAGTGATGTCGCCTTAGTGTTTGTGGCCTTTACCGCTGGTGAATTCTTTAAATGGGACGCCATTAAAAAGAGTTTTGGCAAAGCTGTTGTTATCACACTTATTGAAAGTATTGTGACTTTCGCTTTGATATTTGTTCTCTGCTTCTTTGCCTTTAGATTAGAAGCGCCATTCTCACTTGTTTTAGCCTCGTTAGCTAGCGCTACCGCTCCAACAAGTACGATTATGACTATCAAACAAACTAATTCAAAAGGTAATTACGTTACCACACTATTAGAAATATTAGCGATT
>CADCCA010000043.1 GCA_902799855.1 uncultured Erysipelotrichaceae bacterium
AAAATCAAAAATAGCGGGGACGTGGATGAGTTTTTCAGACGAAAAGACCCAAATGTGACCTATATTTGCGAGCAATTTGTGACCGGAAATATCGTCTCGTTTGATGGCATTTGTGACGATAATAGCAACATCGTTTTCTGTGCCTCTAATGTCTTCCCTCCATCAGTCGCTGACGTTGTTAAAGAAGGAAAAGATCTCTTCTATTACACCCTTAAAAAAGTACCAGCAGACTTAAAGAAAATCGGCACTAAAGTCATTAAGGCTTTCAATGTTAGACAAAGATTTTTCCATTTGGAATTCTTTAGATTAACTGAAGATGTGAAGAACGTCGGAAAGAAAGATGACATCGTTGCTCTTGAAACAAATATGAGACCAGCTGGTGGTTACACTCCTGATTTAATCAACTTCTCACAATCTGTTAACTGTTATCAAATTTACGCTGATGTGATGGCGTTCAATGAAAACAAGCAAGACTTATCCTTAGATAAATATTATGCAGCCTGTGCTTCTAGAAGAGACTGGGTTGGTTATAAAAACGATGATCCTGTCGTCTTAGAAAAATACAAAAACAATATTTGTAACTATGGCCGTTATCCGAATGTCTTGAGCAGTGCGATGGGCAATAGATTCTTTATGGCGAAATTCGATACCATCGAAGAAGTTAACGAATTCCAAGAATTCTGCGAAGCGAGAATCTAATATGGATGATATGGCGAAATTCGATACCATCGAAGAAGTTAACGAATTCCAAGAATTCTGCGAAGCGAGAATCTAATATGGATGAAGTTAAATATAGACGCAAAAGAAGAAAAAGATACTTTACCGGCGAAGACATTGACATGTTCCGTGAACGCGAACAAGAACGCCGCAAAAGAAACGAAGATAATATTTGTGATACGCATATAGATGGCGCATAACCAGGTGCGTATTTTTTATTGCAAGTTACACTGACACCCCATTTGTAAACATGGCAAAGCCTTATTTGTCTAGTTTTTATCATCACTATATGACACAATGCTCACATTGAGAGGTGAAATTTAAAATGGCAAAATATCAAATATTTACTGACTCCAGCTCAGACCTCACACCAGAACTCAGAAAACAATATGGAATCTCATATTTCTATTTCGGTTTAGTGGTCGATGGTAAAGAATACCGCGCCGACTTAGATTGGAAAGATTATACTCCAGAAGAATTCTATGGTTGGCTTAAAGAAGGCAAAAAAGTAAAAACAACCCAAGTTTCAATGGAAGAAGTTATCGCTAAAGTTCGTCCTTTATTTGAACAAGGAATCGACGTTATTTACTTAGCGTGCTCTTGCAAATTAACTGGTTCTTTAAACTTATTCGAACTTGCAAGACAAGAATTAATGGAAGAATTCCCAGATCGTAAAATGATCGGTGTTGAAACATTAAGCTCTGCTATGGCTTTAGGTTTATTAACAATCGATGCTTCCAAAAAACAACAAGAAGGTTTATCAATCGAAGAATTAGAAAAATGGGTCTTGGAAAGACGTAATTTCTATCATTTCTTCGCCACAGTCGATACATTATCTTACTTAAGAGCGTCTGGCCGTATTAAAGGCGCTGCCGCTTTCTTTGGTAATATCATGGGCGTTAAACCAATCTTCATTACCGCTGCTGATGGTAACAACTTAACAATCGATAAAGTTAAAGGTACAAAAGCTTCCTTAAACGCCATCTTTGAAGGCGCAAAGAACGCTATGGAACCAGATACAGATGTTATCTATGTTGGTCAGGGTGCTTGTATGGATCGTGCTTTGCTTCTTAAGAAAAGAATCGAAGAAGAACTCAAAGTCAGATGTGAAATTATTCCAATTGGACCAATCGTTGGTACATCATGTGGCCCAGGCATCATCGCTACCTTCTTACGTGGTAAAGAAATTACCCGCTTTGAAGGCGATGGCAAATAATTAACAAATAACTTATAAAGGCGCCTTAATTAGGTGCCTTTTTTATTGCTTGCGTATATAATGTAGGCATGAAGAAACCTGGTAACAGAAATAAAGCGCGTGAAAAAGCGCCAATCAAGAAGAATTACAACAACATTAAAGAGTACAAAGTCACTCATGAATGTGAACTTTTAGAATTCCTTCTTGAAACATTTAAGAACCAATCGCGTAATTCTGTTAAATCACTTCTTTCTTCGCATCGCGTTTCTATCGATGGTGCGCCAGTTAGTCAATTTAACTTCAAATTATATCCAGAAGACACAATTATTATTTCTAATTCACCAATCAAAAAGAAAACGAGAAGCAAACTTCCAATTATTTATGAAGATGACGATATCATCGTAATCAATAAACCGAGCGGTCTTCTTTCAATTGCGTCAGATAACGAGAAAAGCTCGACTGCTTATCGTATGTTATCCGATTACGTACAACAAAAAGATAAGCACAACCGTATCTTTGTAGTGCATCGTTTGGATGAAGATACTTCTGGTGTTTTAATGGTTGCTAAAAACGTTAAAATCCAACAAGCACTTCAAGAAAAATGGAATGATATTGTGAAAAAACGTGGTTACTACGCCATAGTGGAAGGCGTCATGGAAAAACCAAGTGACACTATCAAAACATATCTTAAAAAGAATAGTCAAAACTTGATGTATTCTTCTAAAAAACCAGGTGATGGTCAATTAGCGATTACTCACTATAAAGTACTCCAAACCAATGGCATGTACTCCTTGCTTGATGTTAATATTGATACCGGAAGAAAGAATCAAATCCGTGTCCACTTAGGTGAAAGAGGGCATCACATCATTGGTGATGATAAGTATGGAGAACCTGCCAATCCGATTAAAAGATTAGGTCTTCATGCTTATGAATTGGACTTTATTCATCCATTTACAGGCAAACTTGTTAAATTCACCGCACCTATGCCAAAAGAATTTAACACATTATTTGAAAGCAAATAGGTAAAATAGATATATGAATGTTTGGTTAGCTATTTCTTTAACTCTCGCCGTTGCTGCAATCTACATGTTTATGATTGAAGTGTTTTCTGTTGCGTTTAAGTTAACTGGTATGGCTACTAACAAGATTAGATTCCAAGTCGCCTCGCTTTTTACAAGTGTTGGTTTTACTACGACCGAAAGTGAATTAATTACTAATGATGATCGCAGAAGAAAAATTGCTGTTACCTGTATGTATACAGGCCATGTCTTTTCCGTTATCATCATGGGTTTAGTTATCAACCTAGTGTTCCAAATTATTAGCATAATTGGTGTTGAGCAAGAAGCTAAGACATTCACAGAATGGTATTTTATTGTTTTCTATGCCGTGTCTTTCTTCTTCTTGTTGATGTTACTCATCAAGATTCCACCAATTAACAGACGTTTTCAAAGATTCTTAGAAAATATCGCTATTAAGATTTCTAGAGAAAGAAGAAAATCTAATATCATTACCGTCCTTGATTATTATGGTAGAAGTGCGGTCGTAGAAATTACCTTAAACAATCTTCCAGAATTCGCTCAAGATCGTTCTTTGAGCGAAATGGAATTAACAAAAAAATATGCCTTTATTCTTCTTTCTATTAGAAGAGGTAGCAGAAGGGTATCAGTTGGTAAAGACACGATGCTCGCTAAAGGCGATGTCTTAGTAGCTTATGGCCATATTATTGATATCCGTGAAGCATTTATTAATTCTGTTTCAGATAAAAAGAATAAGACCGTGGTCGACAATACAAATGAACTCCAATTATTAAACAACTATGGCCAAAATACCTTAATGGAAGTAGTGGTTCACGAAGTGCCAAAAGAATTGAAGAATATCAAGATTCAAGACAGCCACTTAACAGACCAATATTCAATTAATATTGTCGTTATCAAAAGAAAAGACGAATATATGTTCGCTAATAAGGACACAATCATCAAAAAAGGTGACACGATCACCTTATTCGGTCCTTATAAGAATATTAAATTGCTATTTAATACCGCAGAGGAAAAAGAAAAGAGCGAGTAGCTCTTTTTTCTTCTAGATTTCACCTCTTCTCACATGAGAATCGTATTTCTTACGTTCCGCAGTATTGAGGATCTTTTTGCGCATTCTATATGTGGAAGGAGTGATTTCAACGAGTTCATCACTGTTGATATAGTCTAAACAGGCCTCTAAAGACATTTTGCGAGGAGTTTTTAAGACAACAGTGTTATCTTTCGTCGCGCTTCTAACATTTGTTAGATTCTTCTTTAAAACGCAGTTGACTGCTAAGTCGATATCATAACGGTTTTCACCGATAATCATGCCTTCATAAACCATGACACCTGGTTCAATGAACATTGTGCCTCTTTCTTCGACGTGCTCAATCGCGTATGGTGTAGCTTGGCCAGATTCAGTGGCCACTAAGACACCGATTTGTCTTTCGCCTAAGTTCATTGTGGAAATTGGGCGATATTCTTTATATGTATGAGAGATAATGCCATAACCTTTTGTTAAAGTCATGAAATTAGTCATGAAACCTAATAAGCCACGGGAAGGAATAACGTATTGAAGAATAGTGACTGTCTCTCTAGCGTCCATATTGACTAATTCAGCACTTCTATTGCCTAAAGACACCATGATGTCACCAACGAATTCGTTAGGGACGTCTATTAATAAATCTTCATATGGTTCACATTTTTCATCATCAATTTCTTTAATGATGACTTGTGGTTTACTAACTTCTAATTCGAAGCCTTCACGTCTCATATTTTCAATCAAAATGGAAAGGTGGAGTTCGCCTCTACCTGAAACAACCCAAGATTCTTTATTTGGAATTCTTTCAACGCGTAAAGCGACGTCTTTTTGTGTTTCTCTAAACAATCTTTCTTCAATCTTACGAGCGGTAAGTTGTTTGCCGTCTTGTCCAGCGAGTGGAGAAGAATTTGTGCCAAATGTCATTTGTAATGTTGGCTCATCTAATCTAATTGGCGGTAATGGTTCAACGTTATTAAATGCACCGATGGTCTCACCAACGTTAATATCTGTTAAACCCGCAACTGCGACGATTTCACCAGCGGAAGCTTCTTCGATTTCTAATCTCTTTAAACCTTGATAGCCAAATAACTTCATAACGCGGAAGTTAACTCTGCTACCATCTAATCTAGCAACGGTGACATTATCATTAACGTGAATTGTGCCTTTTTTAATAGTGCCCAAACCGATTCTTCCGACGAAATCGTTATAGTCTAATAACGCAACTTGTAATTGAAGTGGAGCTTTAACATCGGCTTTTGGCGCTGGAATCTCTTTGATAATAGTGTCTAAAACTGCTTCCATACCTGGTTTTTGAGTAGAGACATTAGCTTCTAAAGAAGATGTACCTTTTAAACCGGATGTATAGATGACTGGGAATTCTAAGAATTCATCAGGCGCACCTAATTCAATAAAGAGTTCTAACACTTCGTCTAAAGTTCTTTCGATATCAATGTTGTTTCTATCAACTTTATTAATAACAACGATTGGTTTGATGTGTGCTTGCAAAGCTTTCTTTAAAACGAATCTTGTTTGAGGCATGGTGCCTTCGAAAGCATCCACTAATAATAAGCAGCCATCAACCATGTTCATAATTCTTTCAACTTCACCACCGAAGTCAGCGTGTCCTGGAGTATCAAGAATGTTGATTTTTGTATCTCTATACATGATGGAAGTAGTCTTGGCTAAAATAGTGATACCTCTTTCTCTTTCGATATCATTACTATCCATCGCTCTTTCATTTACTTCCTCGTTTATGCGGAAGGCACCAGATGTTTTTAAAAGTTGATCGACTAATGTTGTTTTGCCGTGGTCAACGTGAGCAATAATGGCGATATTACGAATGTCCATACCGGTCCCTCCTTAGAAAAAAACCTCTAATATCTTAGAGGAGTAATATATATAAAAGCAAGAGAAAATATCACTAATTTTCTCTATATAATCCATCGATATGATGAATCTTTTTCTTATCGATATAGATGTGATAACCGACCATTGAAACAAAGAAAGCGGTAAAGGCAAAAGCACTAGTGATATAAGAAATGTTGAGATATGGTGTCTTATAAGTCATGGTGTAGCTATAGTTACCTTTAGGTGCGATAAAGGAAACGAAACCGCCATTGCCTTTATAAACTTTTAGACTTTGAGAATGACCATTTTCATCTTTTGCGGTCACTTTCCAACCCCTATCATAAGCGACACGTGATACGATAAACCTATTGCTTGGATAGTTGGTGGTGAATGTGAACTTATCTGGACTATATGTGACGTTTTCGATTGGATATTCTGTCATTTTTTCTCTTCTAGCGACATAGTCTTCTTTACTCTCGTAGCACATTTTTAAATTGTAATAGTTGAGATAACTATATTGGTACTTACCACATACCGCTAAAGCTTTGACATCTTTATTGGTATAGAAACTACGCATTGGAATGGTGTTATCTGTTGTGTCATCATCATGAGAATCGACCATAAAGACCTTGTCGTTTGTATCAATGAAATAGAAACGATATTTTATAGAGCCGGTAAAGGAAGCATTAACATAAATCGCTGTTCCTGCTTTAAATATAGGTTCTCCTGCTTCTTGAGAAGTTATGAAAGCAAACCACTGATGTGGATTAGCTTGGTCATATGTTCTAGCATCATAATCATTTGGAATACTTGGAATCTCGTTAACTGGAATATCGTAGGAATTTCTGCTTTGCACTTTTCCATCTTCCAATGTTTTCTCTAATTTATAGTGAGTGATATTGTATTTTGGAGATTTGAATTCTAAATAACCATGTTCTCTGCTCCAATTGAAGAGAGGCTTTAGCGTATCTTGATTATTAAATGTATTAGCGGCTTTTGGATCGATATAAGCATGCTTAATAGAAATGCCTTCTGCTTCAATTTCTGCAGAATCATCTTTATTAATTGCAGGTGTTTCGGAACGATGAATTGCATTTTCAACAAAGCCAAAATCTGTTTCGACCTTTCCGTATTTAAGGGTCTCACCATCATATACCTCATCATATGAATAACCAAAGTCGTTTTGGTACTTATTTTCATACACGATATACTCGGATTTACTTCTATCGTATTTATCGCTCTCAGTGAAATCGAAAGGCACATTAGCGTTAAATACACCTGGATTTGCTTTTTCAATTTGGTTGTATTGCGTTTTTGCTTTGCTGACAAAATAGTATTTAACACCAAGCATATTATCTAAATCTTGTATCTTACCACGGTAATTACCACCGACAGATTTAGAACCGGTTCTCATCCCCATCCATAATGTGAAATCATCGACTTCAAAGTTGTATAAGGAGTGGAAGAAGTTAGCGGAACTATAATTATTAATCAAACTATTATTCACACTCCAATCATCGCCGATTGAAGAGAAGATGCGGAAGAATGATTTGTCAGTTTTGGTGACTTGGTCATAGACTTTCTTGAATCTTTCATTCGCGGCATAGCCATTATTTCTATTCGTATCATATCCATGTCCCCAAGTGACTAAGTTACCCATCACAACCGCTTCAAAGGCTACGAAAACAGTGACGATAGTTTTTAAAATTTTCTTTTGATACATGAATAAGAAAACAAGATACACACCGGTTACATAAAGTAGTTCTAAAATGAACGCTAAATTGGTGAAATCAAAAACAATCTTGCCGTTATTATAAATAACAAGACGATGCATATATTTTCCATATGTTTTAGTATCTGCTTCACTTAATTGGAACGTTAAAATCCAAACGGTGATAATACCAATAACAGCGAATAAGTAACCGATATGAACGTGCCACTTAGCGACATCAGGAATGCGGTCGATATAAATACCAACATAGGCAATTAATGAAGTAGCGATAAATAATGTCCATCTCGCGTATCCACTTGTGCCACCCATTGTTAAGTAATACATGAATGGGGTGAATAAAGATAAGACGAGTAGACCAAATGCGATAAAATGGGACCACTTCTTTTCTTTGCCTGATTGAATTAAAGAAGGCACTAAGAACATGATAAATGGCACATAGCACCATAAGGAAACCGCCATATCGTCAAAGTCCCATGACTGTAGTTGAATGGTTGGAAGAGAACGGCATGTAGTGGCTGGGAAGAAGAACTCCATAATTGGATAGAGCACTCTTTTTGGCAGCATGTGGTTGTGTTGATCTGGAGCGACATTCCATGAAAATAATAGCTTAAAGAAATCGCCAATTTTTCCTTCAATCAGATAACCTTTCAATGTTCCAAAATATGAATATGTTTCAAGCTTTGGTGATGATAGTGTTGCTAAAACAGCAGGGCCAAATACAAGCATGCTCATTAATAAGCCACCTGCAAAACCCACGAAGCCAAAGCCAAGTGTCTTCATATTTTCTTTAAATGATTTGGTTTTAATCTTTTGGAAAAAGCGGAACATCGCGTAGATGAAACCGCAGATGAGATATGGAATGGTTAAAACATAGTTACAAATGGCTAAGAAAAATACACCTGTGCAAAGTATCCAAGGCTTGTTATCTTTTAGGACTTTTTCAATACCGAGAAGAACGATTGGGAAGAACACTAAAATATCTTGATAGTTGTTATACCAGAGGTAGAACGCTCCCCATCCAGCAAAACCATAGGCGATACCACAAATTCGAGCAACGTTATCCTTAATGTTAAAAGCTTGCTTCATATAGATGGAGAAGAATAATCCAGCACAAGAAATCTTAACAATAGAGCATATTGCAAGAGATTGTGGCACGAAAGATCTTGGCAATAAAACAATAATTAAATTAAACGGCGAGAATAAACCATAGTAGGCATTTGAGCCAATAGAATTAACACCCAAATAAATAACGGGATCAAACAAAGTAAAGTTACCGGTTTTAATCCAATCGTGGTAATAATCCCAAATATGGTATCCCATAGGGATATATTGGCCAGTATAGTCGCCACCATAAGCCAAACTAAAACCATTTTCAGCAAGCATAATCAAATAAAAACCAATGCTGATACCTACCAGCATTAGGAAATAATAAAAAGCGCTAGGCACTTTCCATTTTTTGATTTTGCTAATTACCTCGGTGACCTTCTTTTTGAAGGGATTTTCCGGTCTTTTGTCGTTAACAAATGTTACTTGCATAATTAGAAAACCAACTTCTTCACGTAATTCTTGTTAACGCCAAATTCTTC
>CADCCA010000044.1 GCA_902799855.1 uncultured Erysipelotrichaceae bacterium
ACGATTGAAATGGCTAAAATTGAATTAGAAAAAGCCAAACAAGAAAGCGAATATTTAGAATATCTTTCTTCCGCTTCTAAATATATGAACGATGATGAGTTATTAGCGTTAAATCAAGAACTCCTTCCAAAGCAAAATCAAAAGAAAAAAGTAATACCGATTAAGTGTGGGACTGTTATTTTGGGTAACACAAAAATCCTTTATGGAAAGAATGCTTCTTCTAATAATGAATTAACTTTTAAAGTCGCTAATAAAGATGATTACTATCTCCATATTAAAGACTATCATGGAGCGCATGTTATTATTAAAAATAATAAACCCACTAATGAAGAGAAATTATTAGCGGCAGAAATATGCTTAATTCTTTCCAATAAGACTGCTGGCGAAGTGATGATCGCGTCAATGAAAGATGTGAAAAAAGGCCAAGCTTTAGGCGAGGCCAATTTACTAAACTATTCCACTATTCTTTTAAATGAAGTTAGGGAAAGTACACTCGAATTATTGAAAAACAAATAACTAATCTTTAAATAAGAAATCTGGTCCTTTAATCGCTTCTTCGGTAGCGAGATTTGGGAAGCCTTGTTGTCTTAAAACTTCATATGAGACAAGTGCGACACAATTGGACAAATTGAGACTTCTTGCTTCTGGCACCATTGGTATACGCATTAATCTATCTGGGTGTTCTTTTAATATTTCATGCGGAATTCCTGTAGATTCTCTTCCAAACATTAAATACACGTCTCCGATATTTTTACTTAAATCATAAGTGCTATAGACCTTATTAGCGTATCTAGTAACGTAATAGATATCCGCATCTTTATTTTGTCTCACGAAGTCTTCATATTCTGGATAAAACTTCATTTTTAAATCGTCTATATAATCCATACCCACTCTTTTGAGATCTTTATTATCTACGGAAAAAGTAATTGGTCCGATGATATGAAGCATCGCATGAATAGCGACACAAGTTCTCATGATGTTACCAGTATTTTGTGGTTTTTCAGGACGATATAAAACGATATGAATCATTAATAGCCTCTGGCTTTTCTTTCAGCTGTGACTTTTGGTTCAATTTGTGAGTGATAATTCTTTAAGCATTCAGCGATGATGCGTTCGGCATCTTCGTGGCCTAAAACCACATCAACAGATGTATCTTTTCCTTCAAGGGATTTATAGACTTGGAAGAAATGTCTAATTTCATCTTTGATGTGAGGTGGAACTTCACTAATGTCTTTATAACCGTTATAGAATGGATCGTTTACCGCTACTGCGATAATCTTTTCATCGTTAAGACCGTTATCAGTCATGATGAGTACACCAATTGGAACGCATTCAACAAAACTCATTGGAATAATGGATTCTGAACAAAGCACTAAAACATCTAATGGGTCATAGTCATCCGCGAATGTTCTAGGAATAAAACCATAGTTTTGTGGATAGTGAGTGCTTGTAAAAAGAACGCGGTCTAAAAGAAGATGACCTGTTTCTTTATCAAGTTCATATTTGTTTTTGCTGCCTTTAGAGATTTCTATCATTGCGAGAAATCTTTGTGGAGTCACACGACTCGCTTTTACGTCATGCCATGAATGCATAGGTTGTCCTCCTATTCGTTTTCGTAAATACTTATGCGGTTATTCGCTCTTATTAAGGCTTTTGTTGCCCTTTCTATGTCAATGTTCAAAGGTTCTTTCAAACGCTCCTCAGCGCGGCTTTTTGCTTGTTTTGCTCTTTCAATATCGATTTCATCTTTACTTTCAATTGATTCCACGAGCAAAGTAACACCATCTTTTGTGACATTAAGCAAGCCTTCACCAATAGCGTAGCATGTTTTTTCACCGTTTTGGATGATTTCCATTTTGGAAGTCTTGACTTTGGCCACTAATGGAGAATGGTTAGGTAAGATACCTAAAACATACTCTTCGGTTTGAACGACGAGTTCGTTGACGTAGCGGTCAAAGTATTTACCGTATGGTGTATATATTTCTAAAAGAAATGTTTTCATTTACGATATGACTCCGCTTTCTTTCTGGCATCTTCAATGGTGCCAACATATAGGAAGGCGACTTCTGGAAGGTCATCGGCTTCCCCGTTTAAAATAGCCTTGAAGCTACGAACTGTATCTTCTCTTTTAACAAAGATACCTTCTGTACCTGAGAATCTCGCCGCCACATGGAAAGGTTGAGAAAGGAAGTTTCTAATCTTTCTAGCGCGAGCGACAGTTAATTTATCTTCATCACTTAATTCATCCATACCAAGGATAGCGATGATATCGCTTAATTCTTTGTATCTTTCAAGAGTCTCAATAACCCCTCTTGCTACAGCATAGTGTTCTTCACCTACTACACTGGCTTCTAAAGCAGTTGAAGAACTGTTGAGCGGATCAACGGCTGGATAGATACCTAAAGCGGCTGTATTACGGTCTAAAACTGTTTTAGCGTCAAGATGAGAGAACGTGGTAGCTGGGGCTGGGTCAGTTAAGTCATCCGCTGGAACGTAAATCGCTTGCACGGAAGTAATTGAGCCATTAGAAGTTGAGGTAATTCTTTCTTGGAGTTGCCCCATTTCTGTCGCTAATGTTGGTTGATAACCAACAGCACTTGGCATTCTTCCTAAGAGAGCGGATACTTCACTACCAGCTTGAGTAAATCTGAAAATATTATCGATGAACAAAAGGACATCGCTATGTTCCTCATCGCGGAAATATTCCGCCATGGTTAAACCAGAAAGAGCGACTCTCATTCTGGCACCTGGTGGTTCATTCATTTGGCCGAACACTAAAGCGGTTTTATTAATAACACCGGTTTTTTGCATTTCGTGATATAGGTCATTACCTTCTCTACTTCTTTCACCGACACCGGCAAAGACAGAAATACCACCTTTTTCATTAGCGATGTTATTCATTAATTCTTGAATTAAAACGGTTTTACCAACACCGGCACCACCGAATAAGCCAATCTTACCACCTTTAACATATGGGCAAAGAAGGTCGATGACTTTGATACCGGTTTCAAAGATTTCAGTTTTTACTGATTGGTCTTTAAATTTTGGAGGCAAGCGATGGATGGACATCTTTTTGGCGTCATTTAATGGTTCTAAACCATCAATAGGATCGCCTAAAACATTGAACATTCTACCTAAGGTCTTTTCACCGACTGGCACACTGATTGGGTGTTCTAAGGAAATCACTTCCATGCCTCTTACTAAACCTTCGGTTGGGCCCATGGAAATACATCTCACTGCATCGTCGCCAATATGTTGAACGACTTCGACGGTTAATTGTTGGTCTTTTCCTAAAGGAATGACTAACGCAGTTAACAATTCTGGTAAGTGTTGGTCTTTGAACTGCACGTCCACGACTGGACCAACAACTTGTTTAATACTACCTAAGACTTTCTTTTCCATAATGAGCCTCCTTAGTTTTGACTAGCACCGACGATTTCGGTGATTTCTTGTGTGATAGCCGCTTGACGGGCTTTGTTAAATTCGATTTGTAAATTATCAAGAAGTTCTTCAGCGTTCTTAGTGGCGTTTTCCATTGCGTTACTACGCGCGGCCTGTTCGCACACTTCGCTTTCTAGGAATTTAGCATAAATGCTATTTTTAAGATAAAGCGGCACAAGAACGTTCACTAACGATTCTTGATTTGGTTCCATAATTGGTGGATATGGATCCTTATTCTCTTCCTTATCCATCTTTAACGGCAAGACTTGATAATCGACTGGATGGAAGACAAGGGAGTTTTTATATGACGTATAAATGAGATGAATTTCAGCATATGTCCCATTAAGATATTCTTTTTTGATGAATTCCACGATGGAATTAATCGTTGAGGCATTAGAGACATTAGCGTATTCTTTGAAAGTTTCAATCTTATTAAAGACACCATTTTGATAATGGCTAATGGCTTTATTACCCAAAATAATAGCATCGTCATTTTCTTTGATTTTAGCGTCAGCAAGTCTAAAGATATTGCTATTATATGCTCCGCATAAACCTAAAGAAGAAGACAAAACGATATATAAGTTTTTATCGGCTTTCTTTGGTGTGAAATATGGATTTTCACTTTCTTCAAGGTGAGCGAAAACAGTCTTAGCGATTTCATCAATTCGCAAAGCATATTCCTTATTAGCGAGCATCTTATTTTTCCACTTCTTTAATTTCACGGTTGAAACAAGTTTCATCGCGGAAGTGATTTTATAAGAGCCACTAACGGATTTGATTCTCTTTTTAATTCTCGCTACTTCTTGCGCCATAATTAACTATTTAAACTTTCAAAAAACTCCTGATTTTCTTTTCTAAGGATGTTTTCATCTTCACTAGAGATTTCTTTATTTCTGTTGATGTTATCTAAAACATCTTGATGGGTGGCTTTGAATACTTCATAAGCTCGATCTAAAGTTGGTCTAACTTCTTCTTTCTTTAAATCATCTAAGAAGTTGTTTTTTGCCACATACAAATCAAAGATTTGTTTGTCTAATTGATAGACGTTATATTGGTTTTGTTTTAAAACACTCATAAGCGCTTCACCATGCTTTAAGATTGCTAAAGTTGAAGCGTCTAAATCACTACCGAATTGACTGAATGATTTCATTTCTAAATATGAAGCGAGTTCAATCTTCAAACTACGGGCGACTTGTTTAGTGGCTTTAAATTGAGCGTCACCACCAACACGGGATACGGAAAGACCACTATCAATGGCAGGACGTTGACCAGCATTGAATAAGTCGGCTTGTAAGAAGATTTGTCCATCAGTAATAGAGATGACATTAGTTGGAATATAAGCACTGATATCGCCAGATTGTGTTTCAACAATTGGTAATGCCGTGATGGAACCGCCACCAAATTCTGGGGCTAATTTACACGCTCTTTCCAAGAGTCTGCTGTGGAGGTAGAAAACATCACCTGGATAGGCTTCTCTACCTGGTGCTCTCTTTAACAAGAGAGAAAGAGCGCGGTAACTAACAGCGTGTTTGCTTAAATCGTCATAAACGATTAAGACATCTTTGCCTTGATACATGAATTCTTCAGCCATCGCACATCCGGAATATGGAGCGATGTAAAGAAGTGGCGCTGGTTCACTCGCACTAGCGCTGACAACGATTGTATAATCCATCGCTTTAAGTCTTTTTAATTTATCGACGATTTGAGCGACTGTACTATTCTTTTGACCAATAGCAACATATATACAAATAACGTTTTTGTCTTTTTGATTGAGAATTGTATCAATGGCAATGGCGGTTTTACCGGTTTGACGGTCACCGATAATTAATTCTCTTTGTCCGCGACCAATCGGAGTAATAGCATCAATCATTGTGATGCCT
Source organism: uncultured Erysipelotrichaceae bacterium (assembly GCA_902799855.1). The sequence continues at coordinate 5,322 of CADCCA010000044.1, forward strand.
GTTTCTAAAGGAGTATCAACGCTTTTTCTTTTAATAACACCAGGGGCAATAACTTCAATTGGGCGGGTACGTGTAGTCTTTATCTCGCCTTGACCATCAATTGGTTGGCCTAAAGAATTAACGACTCTACCAAGAAGAGCTTCGCCAACTGGAACTTCCATAACTTGTTTGGTGCGTTTAACGATATCGCCTTCTTTGACCAACTGGTCATTGCCAAGAAGAACGACACCCACACTATCACTTTCAAGATTCATGACCATGCCATAAACTTGATTTGGGAAGAGTAAAAGTTCACCAAGCATGGCTTTTTCTAAGCCATAGACATTAGCGATACCATCACCGACAGAAATGACGGTTCCAACATCGTTACTATCTACCTTGTGGCGGTAACTTTTGATTTGTTCTTTAATAAGAGCACTGATTTCACTAGCGTTGATTTTCATACTCTAAAACTCCTTTCTAGAAAGGTCGACTTGCATTTTTTCTAATTTGTTTTTGATTGAACCATCATATACATGGCTATTAATGACCACTTTGACTCCACCAATTAAAGATGGATCAATACGAACGATTAAATCGACATCATGATGTTCAATTTCACTAATTTTTTGTTTGATTTTTTGAAGCGTTTTTTCTTCAAGCGGGAAAGCGGTATAAAGTAGCCCTTCCACGATATCTCTATTTTCATTACATAAAGTATTGAAAGCTTGTAAGATATCTTCTAAATCATTAACGCGGTTATGTCCGACGATAATCTTAATAAAATTAACAATATCCTCGGAAAAATTAACTAAGATTTCTGAGACTTTTTCTTTTCTCTCTTCAATTGTTAAAAAGCGAGAATCCAAGAGCAATAAGAAATCTGGATTATCTTTGATAATCTTCATTAATTCTTTCACTTCTTTTTGATAGTCACTGACTTTATTTTCATCAATGGCTAATGAGAGAAGCGCACTAGCGTAATTTTGGGCTATTTCTTTCATAAACTAATTTAATTGATCAATAAAATCCTCAGCGATTTTAGCGTTATCTTTTTGGCTAACTTCGCGTTTTAAAATTTCTTCAGAAGCACTTAAGGCGACATTCACCATTTCGCTTCTAATGTCTTGGATGGCATCAACTTTTGCCTGTTCAATGTCTTTTTCTGCAGCTTTTTTAAGCTCGATAACTTCTTGCTTAGCCTCATCTATCATGGCATCATATCTTTCTTGGCCTTGGCTTTCAGCGTTTTTAATAATTTCGCTAGCCTTGACTTTACTTGATGCGACGAGTTCTTTGGCTTCGCTAACACTACTAGCGGCGAGAATGTTCTTTTCTTCCGCTTGTTTGATTTCTTCTTCAATGTGGTCAGCACGCTTTTTTAAGATTTTCTTCACTGGTTTATAGGCGAGGAAGAAAACCACGAGCAAGAGGACTAAGAAGGAAAGAAATTGCACGACAAAAGAGATCCAATTAGGAATTAATTTTTCGCCAATTGAACTAATTGTTTCACCGATGCTTTCAGCATATAGTGGCATAATTCTTTCCTCCTATTTTCCAATAACAAACAAAATCAAGATTGAGATGAGCAATGAGTAAATCGCGGTTGTTTCAACAAGCGCACACGCGAGAATCATTGTGGTTCTAAGTTTGCCATACATCTCTGGGTTACGTGACATACCATCTAATGCATGTGAGCAGACGAATCCTTCACCTAACGCACTTGGCATAACACCTAAAATGGCGATGGCAGCGGCTAAAATGTTTAATGAACCTGTCATGAAGATTTCCTCCTTTCTGTACCTAAATTACTAATCATATATTCCTCTGGGATTTCTTGACCGATAAAGATGGCAGTCAAAGAAATAAAGACAATGGTCTGGATTAAGCCAGAGAATAAATCAAAATAAGCATGTAAAATGGCGAGTGGGATTGGGGCGAGGAATACTTGATTCCAATCGCTTTGAATAAAACTAAATAACGAAGCGGAAAGGTCTCTTAAAGAGAATTCCACGATGGTTAATAAGGCCCAACCCGCGATGGCGTTACCAAATAAACGAAGGGTTAAGGATAGTAACGGCGCCCACATGGATAACAAGTTAACTGGTAAGAAAACTGGTAATGGGTCGACGTAGCGCTTAAAATAACCCCACTTCGTGTATCTAGCGGACACCAAGTGAATTAATAAGAATGTGGTAAGACCTAAGGATAAAGGCACCGCCATATAGGTGACTGGGGAAGGTAATCCAGTTAAACCAAAGATAAAGGCGAGGAACAAATAGGCAGCGACACCCATAATGAATCCCCCAAAGTTTGGTAAGGCTGAACCGGTTAAGTCTTTAGTAAAGTTATCAAAATAATTAACGCCGATTTCAGCGAGCAAAAGGATGCCTTTTGGCTTTTTTAAAGGATTAGCAAAATGCGCTTTAATAGCGATCACAATTGATAAGATAACAATGATAAGCATGCACAAAAGTGAAGATATAACTTCACCTGGTATGTCTAAATCAAAGAAGTGATCAAACATTGCTTTCTCCTTTCCTTATATAAAATATCATCGCGATTAATGAAATCACGAAATAACTAATGATCATGAAAATCGGTGAGATTATGACAACTTCAAAAGCGTAGGCTAGAACAGCAAAGACAATCGCCAAAGAAGTAATGAGTATTAGTCTCATGAAGAGAATGAAGATTTCTAATTTAGTGTGTTGCTTGTTGGTTTTCTTTGTGAAGAAAAGAGCTAGCCAGGCTAAGAGAACTATTCCCCCACCTAGAAGAACGGCGAGTGGAATGTCGTAACGATGAAACCAAAATAGAAAGGCCGTCCCACAAAAACCAAGAATGGTTAACAAAGTGGAAACAATTAATGCTTTAGCCTCGTTATTTTGGTTCCATAGTTTTTTCATTGTTATTTAACTTTAATGCGTTTGAAGTTAGTGACTGGGGCAATACCATCTTTATAGATGAGTTTGACTTCGCCTTGCACTAATGGACGTAAATAGTCTCTGAAACTATCGCTCATACGTGTAGCGTCAATGATCATTTCTGGTTTGACATGAGAAAC
>CADCCA010000045.1 GCA_902799855.1 uncultured Erysipelotrichaceae bacterium
CCTGATATCGACATTGACTTTATGGATATTAGACGTGATGAAGTCATTGATTATATGCGTGAAAAATACGGCAACGAAAGAGTTGCTAATATCGTGACTTTCCAAACGATTCAAGCTAAGCAATCTCTTAGAGATATTGGAAGAGTTTATGGATTCCCTACCAATCACATCGATTTATTATCTAAGCGTTTATCTAGAAGCAATCTTTCTTTGAGAGAAGCATATAAAACATTACCAGAATTCAGACAGCTCGTTGATAGTGATAAATATTTCTTAGAAATCGTCTCATTAGCGAGCAAGATTGAAGGTTTAATTAGGCAAAGCGGCTTGCACGCTGCTGGTATTATTTTAAATGATTCTCCTTTGGAGAACGCTTTACCAATTATGGTCGATTTTAACGGCCATTATATCTCACAATATGAAATGGGCTGTTTAGAAGAACAAGGCTTCTTAAAGATGGACTTCTTGGGCCTCAGAAACCTCACCACTATTTCTCGTTGTGTTGATTTAATTAACGAACATTATCCTGACGCTAAACTCGATAAGCAAAACCTTCCATTCGAAGGAAAAGAAGTATTTGATTTGATCAGCTCTGGTCAAACAATGGGTGTTTTCCAAATTGAAAGTTCTGGTATGAGACGCGCTATCAGCATTTTAAAACCAAACTGTTTTGATGATGTTGTTGCTTTATTAGCGTTATTTAGACCTGGTCCAATGGATTCAATCAAAATCTATGCAAATAGAAAAATGGGCAAAGCCCCTATTACATACGATGATCCTTCCCTAGAATCCGTTTTAAAACCAACATATGGCGTTATCATCTATCAAGAGCAGATTAACCAAATCGCCACTTCTTTCGCTAATTATTCGATGGGCGAAGCTGATATGTTCCGCCGTGTCATTAGTAAGAAAAAGAAAGAAGAAATGGCGGCTAATAAAGAATTATTTATCAAAAAATCCGTTGAAAACGGACACGATGAAAAAACCGCTCTTAAGATATTTAGTCTCATTGAAAAGTTTGCTAACTATGGCTTCAATAAGTCTCACTCAGTTGGCTATTCCATGATTGCTTGTTCGATGGCTTATTTAAAAGCACATTACCCGTTAGAGTTTTATGCTGCTATTCTTGAGACAAGTTCATCAGCTAATGATACAAAATTCAACGAATATGTCAGTGAGATGAAAAAGAGAAACATCACTATTGTCTCACCGAATATCAATTGCTCTGGAAAAGCATTTATCGTTAAAGATGGAACATTACTCTATCCACTCAGCGCAATACATGGCATTAATGAACTTTTAATCAACAGCATCATTGAAGAAAGAGAAAAAGGCGAATTCAAAGATTTCTTTGATTTTGTCGCAAGAATGTATGGCTATAAGATTAGTGAGACACAATTAAATAAATTAATCGATGCTGGATGTTTTGACACATTTGCGCCTAAACGCGCTTCCTACCGTGCGAGCGTGAAAAGTGCGATTCAATATGCAGAACTCACTTTTAGTGAGAACGGGCAATTAGACTTAGGTGTCTCTAGTTTAATTAAACCTTATTTAATCGAAGATTATGATGATCCAATCGAAAACTTGGATAAAGAATATGAAGTATTAGGAATCATGCTTTCCAATAATCCGCTTCACTACAAAGCTGATATTTTACGCGCAAAGAACATTGATTCCATTAGCGATGCTAAAGAAAAATTAACTAGTAAAATTGCCGGTTTAATTAGAAGCGTCAAGACTATTTCCACTAAGAAAGGCGCTACTATGGCGTTTGTTAAATTAGCTGATGAAACAGATGAAATAGAATTAACTATTTTTAGTGATGAATATGTGAGAAGCATCGCGCTTTTAGAAAAGAATAAACTCATCATTGCAAGCGTCAAACAAGAAAGAAGAAATGATGAGACTGATTACATCTGTAATCAAGTTGAACCTTTAGAGGACGAATAATATGGCAAAAATAACAATCATTGATGGTAACTCATTACTATTTAGAGCGTATTTCGCTACCGCCTATCCAAGAATCATGGTTGCTTTTGACGCTAGCAAACAAACATTTAGAAAAGAGCAATTAGAAACATATAAAGCTAATAGAAAGCCAACACCAGAAGATTTAGTTGCTCAATTCCCTATCGCTCGCGATTTTTTAAGAGCACTTAATATCTTCCAATTCGAAGAAGAGGGTTTTGAGGGCGACGATATCGCTGGTACTGTGGCTAAACTCGCAGAAAAAGAAGGGCATAAAGTCACTATCTATACTTCTGACCGTGACTTCCTCCAATTAGTGGATGATAAAGTCACTGTTAATATCATAAGAAAAGGTTTGTCAGATGTTGTTCCGATGACTCCAGAAATGGTCAAAGAAACATATGGCTTTGAGCCACTTCAAATCATTGACTATAAGGGACTAAGAGGCGACGCAAGTGATAACCTACCAGGTATCAAAGGAATCGGTGAAAAAACCGCTGTTAAGCTCATTCAAGAATACGATAATTTCGACAACATTATTGCTCACGCAAGTGAGATTAAAGGCAAGATTGGCGAAGCTTTAATTAGCGATCAAGAGATGGGTAGATTATCTCGTGATTTAGCAATTATCAAAACCGATGTTCCACTTCCATTCACTATTGATGACACGATTTATAAAGGCTACGAATTTGCGGTGATTAGTGATTTTTGCCAAAAATATGGTCTCAAGCAATTCATGAGCAAACTCGTACAAAAATGGAAAATTGCAGATTTAAAAGAAGCCAAAATTGATGTTAAAAAAGTAACTAATTTAGAAGTAATTAAAGACGAAAAAGAAATCGGCATTGCTTTAGATTATGAAGATGAAAATTACTCAATGGGCTTAATCTACGGCATGGCTTTTTCCACTAAAAAGGATACTTATTACATCTCTTTTGAAAACCTATTAAAAGATGAAAACGCTTTAAATCTATTAAAAGACAAAAACGTTAAAAAATACTGTTTTGACTATAAGGCAATTAAGGTGGCGTTAAAGAAAAACAATATCGAAATAAACGGCTTGTTCTTCGACTTACTCATTGCCTCATATTTAATCGATAGTTCATTAAAAAACGATGTTGAAGTCGTGATGAATCTATATGGTATAGACATTCTTTCTAACGCTGAAGGCTTATCTTTATTCAGTGCAGAAGATCCAGAAAAGACAGGCAAAATCGCTTACTTCTCCATGGTTTTATATAATAAAGTCAGTGAAGATTTAGAAAAGATATCTACTTTGAAACTATATAACGAACTTGAAATTCCTCTTGTCGATACTTTAGCGGATATGGAAATCGAAGGATTCCCAATTGACGCGAAAATACTCGATGAATTTGGTGATGAATATAAAAAGAAAATCAAAGATTTATCCGATGAGATTTACGCGATGGCGGGAGAAACATTCAAACTTGCTTCACCTAAACAAATCGGCGATATTTTATATAACAAATTAGGCTTATCAGCTAATAAAAAGATGTCCACTTCCGTTGATTCGCTTAAAGAGATTCAAGATGAACATCCAATCATTCCAAAGATTTTGGAATATCGTAAATATTTTAAATTATTAACAACATATGTGGAGGGTTTAAAAAACCACATTCATAAAGATGGCAAGATCCACGCGAAGTTCAATCAAGCTTTGACCACTACTGGAAGACTTTCTAGTTCTGAACCAAACTTACAAAACATATCCGTCAGAGATGAAGAAGGCAAACAAATTAGAAAAGCTTTCTATTATGAAGATGAGAACTATGAGATTTTATCACTCGATTATTCACAAATTGAATTACGTGTTTTAGCGTCCCTTTCTAATTGTCCTGGCTTAAAAGAAATCTTCCTCTCTAACGAAGATATTCACTCCGCTACTGCTAAAAAGTTATTTAACCTTCAAGGAGAGCCAACATCCTTGCAAAGAAGAAGGGCTAAAACAGTTAACTTTGGTATTGTTTATGGTATCTCAGATTGGGGTTTAGCAGAGCAACTTGAAATCTCACCAAAAGAAGCTAAAGAGATCATCAACTCTTTCTATAGTTCTTTCCCTGAAGTGGCCACCTTCTTCCAACGCATTATTAACGATGCGATGAAAGATGGCTATGTTTCTACACTTCTTGGAAGAAGACGTTATTTAAGAGAATTACACGATGCGAATTACCAAGTCAGAGAAAGCGCAAAACGTGCTGCTATGAACGCACCTGTTCAAGGCACTGCTGCCGATTTAATCAAACTAGCGATGAACAAAGTTCATCAAAGTCTCATCGACAACAAACTTGAGACAAGAATGATTTTGCAAATCCACGACGAATTAATATTCCGCGTTCCTAAAAACGAAAAAGAAAAAGCTTATAATTTAATTAAAGATATTATGGAAAACGCTTTAAATATCGATGTTCCACTTTTAGTCGATGGCGGATTCGGTAGAGATTGGTATAGCGCTAAATAGGAGATCAATATGCCTGAATTACCAGAAGTAGAGACAGTTAAAAGAGTATTAACTCCGATTGTTAAGAATCACAAAATAGTTAAAATCGACATTTTAAGAGCGAGCATTGTTAATAACCAAGCCGATTCTTTTGTCCCATATTTTGAGAATGAGACATTTTTAGACATTTCTCGTATCGGAAAATTTTTAATTTTCCATCTCACAAACGATAAAGTCTTAATCTCTCATTTAAGAATGGAAGGAAAATATATCGAGCTCTTAGAAAATGAAGAAAACACTAAATATGCACGTGTAGTTTTCCATTTAGATAATAACCATAAGTTATGTTATGACGATTCTCGTTCATTCGGAAGAATGCTTATTAGTAATGAACTAGATTATCTAAAAGAAAAAGAAATTGCTAAATTAGGACCTGAACCTTTTGATGTTAAGGAAGTCGATACAATTATTAAAAAAGTCTCAAAAGTCTCACTACCAATTAAAACTGCATTATTAAGTCAGGAGATTATTACCGGTCTTGGAAACATCTATGTCGATGAAGTTTTATTTGCTAGTAAGATTCATCCTTTAACTCCTACTAAGTTAATTAAGAAAAAAGAATGGGAAACCATCATCAAAGAATCGCAAAGAATTCTTAATGAAGCCATCATTGCTGGAGGATCAACAATTAAGAGTTATCATCCTGGCAAGGACATTGATGGCAATTTCCAGTCTTCTCTTAAAGCATATGGCAAAAATGGGCAAAAGTGTGTCGTATGTCACACAAATATGCGATTTATTAAGGTAAATGGCCGTGGAACGACCTTTTGTCCACACTGTCAAATTAAGCGTGGAGCGCCTTTAAAAGTGGCGCTTGTTGGTAAAATCGCATCAGGAAAAAGCGCTGTTCTTGAGACATTTAAGAAAGCTGGTTACCTATGTTTATCTTCAGATGAGATTGTCCATGAACTCTACCAAAGAACAGAAATCCAAGAAAAGATTTATAAAAAATTCAAAATCAAACCAAGCGAAGATTTTGCCTCTGCCCTAAGAGAGCATTTGAAGGTTAAATCAAAAGACTTAGAATCTTTAGAAAAATTCATTCATCCACTTGTCAAAAAAGAGATTGAATCTGCTTTCAAAAAATCAAATAGCAAACTTCTTGTTTGCGAGGTTCCTTTGCTTTTCAAAGCGCACATGGAAAATATGTTTGATGTAATTATTGGTATCGATATCAAAGAAGATATTCAAGTAAAAAGATTAAACGTTAGAGACAAAGAAAAAAGCGCTTTTCTAAAGCGCATAAATGATGTAAATAATTATTTTGATGACCATCGAAATGAACTCGATTTCATCATTGATAATAACGAGGATTCGTCTTCTCTAGCAAATAAGACTAACTCGATTATTAATAAAGTTTTAGATCGCCTAAATTAATCTCGCTTTTGCACATCGCTTTGATGGTTTTAACGATTTGTTTAGCCATAATAGCACCGGCGTTTGTTGTGCTATAAAGAACTTCGATTTCATCTAATGTGAAGTTGCTTGTGAAGATTGTATATAATCTTTTATTACAACGAGTTGTAATAATTTCATTGACAATCGCATCTCTGATGAAATCGTTTTTATATTCATGACCAAAGTCATCAATAATTAAAATTGGAACTGTGCTATATAGTTCAAGCTTCTTTTTAAACTCATCGCTTTTTTGCTTGTTTAAATCGCTTAGTTCAAGGAATCTTTTTGAAGCATTGATGAAGCAAATTGGACATTTGCCTTTGAGACCACGCTTAGCTAAGTCAATGGACATTGCAGCAGCAAGGTATGATTTACCAGAACCAATACCACCAGTTAAATAGAGCCAATTATATTCTTCGTTTCTCAAATAACTCATGTGGTTGCTATAGGCTTGAGTCTTTTCTCTAGACTTATCAATATCGCCCATTGTCACATCAAGCCAATCATCTGGGAAGTCTCTAACGACAAATTGTCTTTCGAAAGTGACGCGTTTTAAAATCTCTGGACATGGGATGAGTTGAGTTTCCACATTACCATATGAATAGACGACTTTAGTAATAAGATATGGATTATCTTTTTTACACTTTCTAAGGCCAGGACATTTACGGCAATAGTTAACATCTCTCACGAAATCATATAACTTTGTTATATTTTCGTCCATTAACTCGTCAGTCATTCCTTGATCACGGCAGAATTTCACTGCGCTTGGACAGGCATAAAGTGCCTCTCTCATTTGTTTGATAAGAGTGTCATCGCTTTGGATGTTTAGTTTTGTTACTTTAAGCTTTTCCACCATCGTTACCTCCGTTTATTTCATCTAGGATACGTTCCCAGTCCATTTCCCAATCTTTACTTCCGTTATCCGGATCTTTCTTTTCTGTTTCCAAAACTTTAATGAATGATTTGTTAATTCTCTTGTTGCGCGATTTCTTATCTACTTTCTTTAAATAATTCATCGCGTCTACGGCTGTGAGAATGTTTTCTCTCACGAGTGAGACCGCGACTTTCTCAGCGTATGGTCTACTTAAGACGTTATCGGCTTTATATAAGACGTAGTCTACTACCGCATTAATGACTGGATTTGGTAAGTGATAATTCTTACTTAAGTCATTAATGACTTTTAGATCCGCTGAAGCAGGTTTTGTACCACCTTGCAGGTAGGAAAGGTAATCTTTTGGTGATTTCATTTCCATGAGATTAATCTTTCTGGCTAAATCTGAAGTTCCATCATTGAGATTTGGTTCGTTACGATTAGCCCTTCCTCCACGACGGTATTTATAATCCGTCTTTTCTTGCATCATCTTAGCGAGCTTTTCAAAGTCGATTCTTGTGCCTTTCTTCTTCTCTTCATCGTAGAGCTGATTAACAAGTTTAGCGGTTTCTTCTTCGTTCACTCCGTTTAGAGTAGCGAGCCGCTCAATTTCTTTCATTTCAGTTTTATGGAATGCACTTTCAGTGATTTGAGAAATTTCACTTAGGGATTTGAAGAATTGTTCGTATGAGAATTGTCCCTTAATCTTTCCACTATTACGGCCTTTGACGAGTTTGTCTTCATTAGCAGCTTCTAAGAAGGCATCATCATTGAACTGTGGATGGAACATCTCTGCGAATTTAGTGGTGATTTCCTCACCGTAATCATGTTTTGGTTCAACGAGATAAATGTTTTTGAGTCGGTTGGCGTTACTTTCTCCGATGCTCTTAATGAGCATGCCGTATAAAAGTGCATCATCGAAGAATCCGCGAGGCGACTTAGGAGCATAGAGTTCATAGTGATATATCTTGAAATCTTGTCCTTGAGAAACGAATGTCTTTAGCAAACCAGTAGCTTCTAAGTACTTGCGCGCTTCAACGTACGCCCCAGCGGGAATACGCATCCTCAGGAACACTTGCTCATGGGTACAAAGCGGTGAGATTCTCTCGTTATTCGCTTCGCTCCACAAGGTCATGTAGAGGGCTAACGCTTCAAAGCCAATCATCGGTTGATATAGATTGCTGAGTGTGTCGCGATCATAGTCAGCGATGAGGGAGGCTAGTCTTACTTCTAAGAAATCTTGATTTGCTAAAACTTTCATAATCGGTGAGTGTATTATTGCACGAAGAAAAAACAAAATAAAATAAAAAAGATATGCACATTTTTTGCTAAAAAGTTATCCACATCACTGTTGATAACATTTATATATAATATAAATAACACTAAAAAATGCCCAAATAGGCGAGTTATCCACATAAAAATTTGTGGAAAAGATTGTTTTTAGAAACTAAAAAGAGGAAAAGTGTGTATAATGTTTGCGTAATAATAATAATTATTAAGGAGGAAGACCTATGATTAGAAAGATTGCGATATTAACTAGCGGCGGCGATGCACCTGGTATGAACGCTTGTTTAAGAGCCTGCATTAGAGCGGGTTTATACCAAGGTAAAGAGATGTATGTCGTCTACGATGGTTTACGCGGTTTAGTCGAAGGTGACATTCAACAAGTAAATAAAGATTTTACACAAGATATTATTAATAGAGGCGGCACAATTATTAGAAGTGCCCGACTTCCAGAATTCAAACAAGATGAAGTCGTGCAAAAGGCCGCGGATAACTTAAGAGACTTTGAAATTGACGCTTTAATCGGTATCGGTGGAGATGGCACATTCAGAGGTTTACAAGCCTTAAGCAAACACGGTATCACCGTGGTTGGTATTCCTGGCACAATCGATAACGATGTTGGTAGCACTGATGAAACAATCGGTTTCGCTACTGCCTTAAACACCATTTGTGATTGCGTTGACAAACTCAAAGACACATCCGGTTCACATCAAAGATGTTCCCTTATCGAAGTCATGGGTCGTCACTGTGGTGACCTCGCCATGTTTGCTGCTTTAGCAGAAGGCGCGGAAGGTGTCATCTGTGTGGAACACCCACTTAAAGAAGATGTTTTATTCCGCAAACTTCGTAAGATGAAAGCCCAAAATAAGAGCCACGCGATTATTATCGTCAGTGAAAACTTATTAGATATTAACGAATTAGCGGTCAAAATCGCTAAGGAAACTGGCTTTGACACAAGAACTGAAGTTCTTGGTAGATTGCAAAGAGGTGGTTCTCCAACCGCTCACGATAGAATTTTAGCCGCTCGTTTAGGCGCTAGAGCAATTGACATTTTAGTCAAAGAACCAGCCAGCCGTATTATTGGTGTTAAGAATAACGAAATCGTTGATTTTGATATCGATGAAGCGGTTGAAATGAAACATAGACACACACATGGATTAAGAGATTTAATCGACATGCTCCAATAAAAATAAATAAAGAAAGAATAAGCCCCTTATTGTGTTAGGGAGGGAAAGATGAATTTATGAAAGTACAACAACATGATGGTTCCATTATTGAAATGGACAAAGCCAGTGCAGAAGCGTTAGAAGTATTAAACCACTCCACTTCTCACTTATTAGCGCAAGCTATTACTGAATTATATCCAAAAGCCTTGTTTGGCTTTGGACCTGCTATTGAAAACGGTTTCTATTACGACATCGATTTCGGTGAAGAAACATTAACTGAAAATGATCTTCCTGTTATTGAAAAGAAGATGAAAGAAATCGCGAGTAGAGACTTAAGAATTGTTCGCGAAGAACTAGACAAAGAGCAAGCTCTTGAGACATTTAAGAATAATCCTTATAAGATTGAATTAATTGAAGGAATTAATGAAAGTATCACCGTTTTTAAACAAGGTGATTTCATAGATTTATGCCGTGGCCCACACATTATGTCCACAGGTTTAATTAAGCATTTTAATCTTTTATCACTCGCTGGTGCTTACTGGAGAGGTGATAGCAAAAATAAACAATTAACAAGAATCTATGGTACTTCTTGGTTTACCGCAGAAGACTTAAATAAGTGGCTTGAAATTCTTGAAGAAAGAAAGAAAAGAGACCACCGTATTTTAGGTAAACAATTAGGCATCTTCATGTACGATGACTTAGTCGGTAGAGGATTACCAATGTGG
>CADCCA010000046.1 GCA_902799855.1 uncultured Erysipelotrichaceae bacterium
GCGTATTCTTCAGGAATTTCCATTCCTCTTTTTTCAAAGAAAGCTTTATCGATATCATGCCATAAAGAAGTGGAATCTAATAATGTTCCATCCATATCAAAAATGACTGCTTTGATATCGAATTGTAATAATCTAATACTCGCTTCGTTTTTGTCCATATTATAAGATCTCGATTTCACCACTATCTATATGCAAAAGCATATCACTTGATAACACTTGTAGGCAAAAACTATCATCAATGCCCACTACTTCTCCAACGAAGATTTCGTTATTAATCACTACACGTACTCTTTTGTTTTGCAAATAGTTGTGCTTTCTAAAATAATCAATGTACTCACTTTCTTTGATATCAGTGAAGTTATTAACGATATTAGAAAATAGTCTTTCTTTCAATTCGTCGATATTAACGTCGTTTTTTAGTTCAAGCGATAAAGAAGTGGCGGGTCTCCTTAAACCGTCTGGAAACGCCTTTTGGTTGACATTTAGGCCCACTCCTATGACTAAGTAGTTTGGAATTTGTCCTTCAAGAAGAATGCCGCATACTTTTTTGTCATTAATCAAGACATCGTTTGGCCATTTAATAGAAACATTATCAATTCCGTACTTTTCTATTTCCCTAGCAACTTCAACACCAGTGAGGATAGATAGTATTGTAGATCTCTTCATCAATTCTTCATTTTTAATCAAAAAAGAAAACATCAAGTTTTCACCAGGTTCGCTAGACCACACTCTATCATTTCTTCCTTTACCATGGCTTTGATAATCAGTCGAGGCAAAAGTAAAATCACTAAGTAATGGATAACTATTCTTTAAATAATTGTTCGTTGAATCAATTTCTTTGAAATGAAGAAGATGATAATTCATGTCCTTATTGTAAAACAAAAAAGCCTCCGCTTTAAGCGAAGACTTATTGTTTTTATTAGTTTCTTATTAAGCAAATAAGAGGAGTAAGACACCCGCTGCAACAGCAGAACCGATAACGCCTGCGACGTTTGGTCCCATCGCATGCATTAACAAGAAGTTGGTTGGGTCTTCTCTTAAACCTTCCTTATGGACAACACGAGCCGCCATAGGAACAGCACTAACACCAGCCGCGCCAATCATTGGATTGACTTTGCCTTTGGTTAATACGCACATGAGCTTACCACCCAATACACCGGATGCAGTGGCAATGGAGAAGGCAACAATACCTAACACGAAGATGAACAATGTTTCTGGCGTTAAGAATGTTTGAGCGTCAGCGGTACAACCAACACAGACACCTAATAAGATAGTGATGATATACATTAATGAGTTAGCTAATGTTTCGGTAATCTTTGGTACAACACCGGATTCTTTAATTAAGTTACCGAGCATTAAGCAACCGATTAATGGAGCAGCATCTCTAACGATTAAGACTGTAATTAATGTAACAACAATTGGGAAGAGAATCTTTTCTGTTTTAGAAACTTCTCTTGGTGTTTCCATTCTAATAGCACGTTCTTTTTTTGTAGTAAGAAGTCTAATGATTGGAGGTTGAATAACAGGCACTAAAGCCATGTATGAATAAGCAACAATGGCGATGGAAGATAATTTATCTGGAGCCATCTTTGATGTTACTAAAATTGCGGTTGGGCCATCCGCACCACCGATAATACCGATAGCGGAAGCATCTTTAGCAGTAAAGTCTGTCCAGCCTAAACAGTTTTTACCAATGGCAATCGCACCGATAAATGTCGCAAAGATACCAATTTGAGCAGCAGCACCTAATAACATGGTTTTCTTATTAGCAATTAACGGACCGAAGTCAGTAGTTGCACCGATACATAAGAAGATCAAACATGGGTAGATGCCCCATTTGACACCATAATATAGGAAACCAAACATACCGTTATAGTCAAGACTATATAAATCGTTGACATCGGTAATAATTTTTAACGCGCTCTCTTGAGTTAATGTTGGGAATCTAGTCATAAGGGCGTCCAAGTAGTTTTCGCCCATCACAATTTCATGTAATTGTTTGGTTGTTAAACTTGCTTTGCCGTCAAAAATGAATTCTGAAACATCCATTTCTAAACCAACTTTAGCGGCTAACGATATGGCATTATACTCCGTAGCACCTTTGTTAAATATTACTTCGCCAGCGAGAGGAATGTTAACAAGTAACATACCGAACGCAATTGGCAAAAGCAAATATGGTTCGAAATCCTTTTTAATAGCGAGGTAGAGTAAAACACAAGCGACCACAATCATGATGAGATTGAGCCAACCCATGCTTGTGAAGAAACCCGCAAAAGCGGATTTTCCGAAGAACTCTCCTATAATTTTCCAAAAGTTCATACGCTTTACTCGATAGTAACAATGACGTCTTTAGCTTTGACGTTTTGACCTTTGGCCACTAAAATTTCTGCCACTTGACCTTCAAATGGAGAAACAACTTCGTTTTCAAGCTTCATAGCTTCAACGATTAATAAGACATCGCCCTTTTGAACTTTGTCGCCAACTTTAACTTTGACATTAGTGACTTGGCCTTGGATAGGAGAAACAACTTCTTTAACACCACTGTTGTTGATGATCTTTTTAGATTCTTGTTTCTTCTTTTCTTCTAATGGAACAGTGTCAACTTGTTCAATTGATTCTAATTCAACACGATATGACTTACCGTTTACTTTAATTTTGTAAATTTTCATACCTTAATCCTCAATTCTTTTAATCGAAACGATACGCACATTCTTGCCGGTTTCACGATAATATTCAGTGGTAGCGACAAGAGCAGCGACGACAGCATTTTCATCTTCACTCAATAATTTATTTTCTTCACGTGGAAGGATGTTGGTTTTGGCATTGATAATTTCCATGCCTTTTTGTAACACCCAAGTGATGAAAATAATAACAGCGAGGACGAAAAAAACTAATAAAATAGCAATTAGTGCAACTAAGAAAGCTTCACCAATATTAATGTTTTCATCTAATAACGCCGCTACTTTCATCTTTAAGCCTCAACGTGAATGACGGTTGGAATAGCGTCTTCATTTCTTTGTTCAATAAACTTAATGGCAACATCACCGAATAAAGCGATAGACAAAACATCTTCATCACTCTTTGCGATGCCTTTGTATTGTTTTTTAAGTTCTTCAAATTCTGGCTTTAAGTCATCCGCTGGACGATAAGTAATGACTTCATCATCACCGATAATCTTTTTGCGGATTTCTTCATTAACTGGGGCTGGAGATTTACCATATCTACCATGTAGATATTCATTAATTTCCTTTGGCACCATTTTATATCTTTCACCAGAAAGAACATTTAAAACAGCTTGAGTACCAACCATTTGAGATAATGGGGTAACAAGTGGAGGATAGCCCATATCCTTACGGACATTAGGAACCTCCATTAAAACTTCATCTAATCTATCAGAAGCATCTTGTTGCTTGAGTTGATTAATTAAGTTAGAAAGCATACCACCAGGAACTTGGTACTTGATGATATTAGCGTTAACGGATAAGACTTTTGGATTAAGTAAACCGTTAGCAATGTATTTAGCTTTGACTGGCGCTAATTTAGCAGCGGCAGCATTGAGCATTTCTACATTAAGTTTTGGATCATATTCTGTGCCTTGAAGAGCAAAGTTAAGTGATTCAGTACATGGTTGAGATGTACCACCACTTAATGGGCTAATCGCGCAGTCGACGATATCAACACCCGCTTCAATGGCTTTCAAATATGTCATTTCGCACAAACCACCTGTGCAGTGGCTGTGTAATTCGATTGGTAATTTGGTATTTTTCTTTAAAGCACTGATTAATTCATAAGCAGCAGTTGGTAACATAACGCCAGCCATATCTTTAATACAAATACTATCAGCACCCATCTTTTCGATTTCTTTAGCTAAGTCAACATAGTATTGAACTGTGTGGACCGGTGAAGTTGTATAGCTTAAAGCGATTTGGCATTCACCACCGTATTTCTTAGTGGCTTTAACAGCGCAAGCTAAGTTACGGATATCATTTAAAGCATCGAAAATACGAATAATATCAATACCGTTCTTGATGGATTTCTCAACGAACTTTTCAACGACATCGTCGGCATAGTGTCTATAACCTAAGATGTTTTGACCACGGAACAACATTTGTAATTTAGTTTTCTTACAAACCTTCTTAGCAAGTCTAAGTCTTTCCCATGGGTCTTCGTTTAAGAATCTTAAACAGGAATCGAAAGTCGCACCACCCCAAATTTCAATGGCGTGATAACCGACTTGATCGAGTTCTTTAAGCGCCAAAAGAACTTCTTCGGTATTCATTCTTGTGGCGAATAACGATTGATGGCCATCTCTTAGGCCAGTTTCAACAATTTTAACACCCATAATTTTCCTTATTTAGCTTTTGGGCCAGCTTTGACTAAGGCTTTACCAGCTTCATTGCTTTCATATTTGACGAAGTTCTTGACGAATCTGGAAGCTAAGTCAGCAGCTTTTCTGTCCCATTCTGCTTTATCAGCATATGTATCTCTTGGGTCTAAGATCTTTGGATCAACACCTGGTAATTCGGTTGGTACTTCAAAATCAAAGACTGGAATTTTCTTTGTTGGAGCTTTATTGATAGAACCATCTAAGATAGCGTCGATGATACCACGTGTATCTTTGATGGAAATACGTTTGCCTGTACCGTTCCAACCAGTGTTAACTAAGTAGGCTTTAGCACCACTTAATTTCATCTTCTTCACTAATTCTTCAGCATACTTTGTTGGATGTAATTCCAAGAAGGCTTGACCGAAGCAAGCGGAGAATGTTGGAGTTGGTTCGGTAATACCTCTTTCGGTACCCGCTAATTTGGCGGTGAAACCGCTTAAGAAGTAATATTGTGTTTGTTCTGGAGTGAGAATGCTAACTGGTGGTAAGACACCAAAGGCATCAGCACTTAAGAAGATCACGTTCTTGGCGTGTGGGCCGTGGCTAATTGGTTTAACAATCTTTTCAATGTGATTGATTGGATAGCTAACACGGGTATTTTCTGTCACTGATTTATCAGCAAAGTCAATTTTGCCTTTTTCATCGACTGTGACGTTTTCTAATAAGGCATCTCTACGGATGGCGTTATAGATATCTGGTTCGCTGTCTTTATCTAAGTTAATAACTTTGGCGTAGCAACCACCTTCAAGGTTGAAGACACCATTGTCATCCCAACCGTGTTCATCATCACCGATTAATAATCTCTTTGGATCGGTTGATAATGTGGTTTTACCTGTACCGGATAAACCGAAGAAGATGGCGGTATTTTCGCCGTTCATATCGGTATTGGCAGAGCAGTGCATGCTAGCGATACCTTTAAGTGGTAAGTAGTAGTTCATCATGGAGAACATACCTTTCTTCATTTCACCACCGTACCATGTATTTAAAATGACTTGTTCTTTGCTTGTGATGTTGAATGCAACACATGTTTCACTATTGAGACCTAACTCAGCATAGTTTTCAACTTTGGCTTTAGAAGCTGTATAAACAACGAAGTCTGGTTCGAAGTTTTCTAATTCTTCTTCGCTTGGTTTAATGAACATGTTTCTCACAAAGTGAGCTTGCCATGCGACTTCCATAATGAAGCGGACGGCCATACGAGTATCCTTGTTCGCGCCACAATAGGCATCAACAACGAATAATCTCTTTTCGGATAATTCTTTTTGTGCTAAGGCTTTCACTTTAGCCCAAACTTCTTCACTCATTGGGTGATTGTCGTTTTTGTAACCCTCTGATGTCCACCACACTGTGTCTTTACTATTCTTATCGACAACAATGTATTTGTCCTTTGGGGATCTGCCGGTGTAAATACCAGTCATGACGTTAACAGCGTTCAATTCTGTTAATTGTCCTTTTTCAAATCCTTCTAATTCTGATTTCATTTCTTCTTGATAAAGAAATTCATAAGATGGGTTATAAACGATTTCTTTTACGTTTGTAATTCCATATTTGCTCAAGTCAATTTTTGGCATATATTTAATCCTCTTTCTACCCTTTGGGCCAAAATTGCCCAAATCAGAGACATTGTAGCATAGTTATTAATAAAAATTAATATAAATGCTAAAAATAATTTTGATGGGTTCTAGATATCTTTTTTTGCGTTTAAAGAATCCAAGCAAGAAAAAAGGTTGGAAAACCCAACCATTATTTTTCTATTTTTGCAGGCTCTTTCTTTTTGTTTTTCCCTTTCAAGAGAATGAGGGTATCAACAACCGATACAAGAGCACCCACTGCTATAAAAGCAATCGGCGCACCAATGATTTCATAGTTTTTACCAGTTACTAAAGTAACGATAAGAAAGATTATACCAGCAACAAATGCGATGGAGCCAAATATTATGCCCATGACCAACTTGACTGTGAAGTCGGCAACAGCCATTTTTGTGTAGCTATCTTGTTCGCTCATAATAACTTAGTTATTTTTGAACAATTCTTTTAACTCTTTATTGCTGTAGTTAGGAGCGCCGTATGTTTCTTTGGCGTATTTTAAGCCGTATTGATAATCTTCTTCAGTGAAGGAATTTGTGGCTTCATTAGCAAAGATCACATCGTAGTTATTTTGATAAGCATCAGCAGCGGTATGTCTGCAGCACATATGGGTGTGTAAGCCTGTGATGATAACTGTGGTAACACCTAATTCTTTGAGTAATAAGTTCAAATCTGTTTGGAAGAAACCAGAATATCTTCTCTTTGGAATGATGTAATCTTTTTCGCTAACTGGAAGTTCAGGAATAATTTCCGCACCCCAAGTACCTTTGATAGCGTGATCACCCCATAATTTTAATTCGTTATCGATGCCTTTGTAGTGGCAGTCATTACAGAAGATAACTGGGATGTCATTTTTTCTTGCTTCTTCTAGTAATTCTTGTGTTGGTTTAACGATGGCTTTTGCTCTATCGCAACCGATAACACCGGTCACAAAGTCATTGAGCATATCAACCACTAAGATTGCATATTTTGTATTCATAATTTCATGTCCTCCAAAGACATTTCGTTATATTTTATGAGTAATAATAAAAATTAGTAAAGATTTTTTTGCTAAAAATAATAAAAAACCACAAGAAGTGGTTGTTTATATATTATAGGATTATATAGACGAGACAATGACGGTTGCTTTGCCCTTTACTCTGCAACGGCATCCACTTGGTAAGAAGAATGTATCAAATTTCTTAAATGAGATATCATCCACCATTCCTTCGCCATCGATAATTGTAAATGATTTGAATGATGTTTCATCCGCGACGATTTCTAATTCATCGTCTACCTTTTCTTCTTTGACAGTGAAATATTTATTTTTAGCGATATATCCCGGATTACCTTTCACTGGTTCGAAACGGTGTAAATCAATCACGTGTAGCCCCTTTTCGATATGAAGCTCTCTTGGATTGCCATTTTTATCAACGCGGTTATAGTCATAAAGGCGATAAGTTAAATCGCTGTTTTGTTGGATTTCAATCAGTCTAACGCCTTTACCAATCGCGTGCATCGTGCCTGGTTTAATGACAAAATAATCACCAGGTTTAACTTCAAAGAAGTTCATTGCTTCTAAAAGAGTGCCGTTTTTGAGTTTGGTTTCGATTTCATCTTTGGAATAGTCTTTATTTAAACCAACATATAGACCAGCACCTTCATCAGCGTCGATGATATACCACATTTCACATTTGCCAAATGAGTGCTCATTTTTTAAAGCGTATTCATCGCTTGGATGAACTTGTACAGATAAGTTTTCTTTAGCATCGATTAATTTTATTAACAATGGAAAATATGGGAATTCTTTTCCTCTGGTGCCAATATCTTTATCGGTAACGACATCTTTCAAGGCTTTGCCTTGTTCATTACCAGAAACGATAATTGATCTTTCGTTATCTCTCACTGATAATTCCCATAATTCAGAGACCACATCTAAATCACTCTTTCCATATTTTTGGAAATATTGACCACCCCAAATATAAGACTTAACAACCGGTGATAACTTCACTACTTTA
>CADCCA010000047.1 GCA_902799855.1 uncultured Erysipelotrichaceae bacterium
CCATCATAAGAGAAGTCGATATTATCGATAACAATATCGCCTTTAAGTTCAGAATAGGTAACTGTGCCATCTGCTTTATGTGGATGTTTCCAAGCGTAGTATCTAGTTCTTTCTTTTGTTTCTTCGAAAGTACCATCTTCGTGATATTTGATATTCACCAAAGTGACATAGCCTTCATCTGTTTCGCTTTCTTCATCTAATAAATCAAAACAACGGGAAGCGCCAGCTGTACCCATCACAACGAATGTGATTTGTTGTGAGAAGTTACCAATGTTATTTGTGAACATTCTGCAAAGCATTAAGAATGGAACGAGTAATTGTCCATAGAATAAAGCAGGAGTGATCTTGGTAAAACCAGTTAGGGATAAGTTATATGTTCCAGGAGTGATATAAAGGATACAACCTAAAATCGCGATGAAGACATACATGAAGTTACCAATATTACCATTGATTGGCATCATGATGTTTCCAGCGATATTAGCCTTAGTGGAGTTCTTATATAATTCATCGTTAGCCACTTCAAAGTCTTTAAAGCTATCTTCCTCGTGGGTGAACACCTTAATAACTTTCAAGCCGGTAATGCTTTCTTCGATTGAACCCTCAACTTTACCCACACTGATTTGTTGTGCGACGAAGAAACGTGAGGCACGTCCACCGACAATCTTGGTGTTCATAATCATTGCAATGGTGCCACCAATCACGACTAATGACATCCAAATTGAAAGGAAGAACATGATTAATAAGCAACCAATAACAGTCACACCAGTAGCAATGATATTTGGTAATGATTGAGATACCAATTGTCTAATAGTGTCGATGTCGTTAGTGTACAAGGACATAATTGCACCATTTTGATGTGTATCAAAATATTTGATTGGTAGTTTTTGCATGTGAGAGAACATCTTGGTACGGAACAAATCGAGATATTTTTGTGTCACGATTGCCATTGTTCTGGTCCATGTCCATGAACAAATCACACCAATGCCATAAATAATACCTAAGGCGATAATCAATACTGTGAAGTTTGTTTCAAAGTTAACGATATTCAAAAGCGATACTTCAAATGAGCCTGTGAAGATGTTAACAACGGTATTGCCACCTGCTTTGACGGCATCAGTAACCACTTGCGTTACCAAGCTAGCGAAAATGCTACCGTTTAAGTTAACGAAAATCGAAAGGAATAAAGTAATTAAAGAAATAATAATTTCAAACTTATAGTGTTTCCAAAGGGACTTCACTAAGCGTTTAACAGTGCCTTTTTTAGGTCTAGCATATGAATTAATACGTGGGCCTGGCATATTAATTACCTCCTTTCTGTGTTTGAGATTGATAAACTTCTTTATAGATTTCATTGCTCTTTAAAAGTTCTTGGTGAGTGCCAATACCGTTAATTTCACCATTATCTAAAACGATGATTTGGTCAGCTTCTTCAATAGAACTAATTCTTTGAGCAATGACAATTTTAGTCATATGTGGTAAGTCTTCTTTTAAGGCTCTTCTAATCAATTTATCGGTTTTTGTGTCAACGGCAGAAGTGGAGTCATCTAAGATTAAAATCTTAGGCTGCTTTAAAATCGCTCTAGCGATGCAGAGTCTTTGCTTTTGACCACCAGAGAAATTCGCGCCACCTTGTTCGACAACGTGATCTAAACCTTCCGCATAATGATTAAGAACATCTGGGATTTGTGCTATTTCAATAGCCTTGATAATTTCTTCATCAGTTGCTTCTTTATTTCCCCATTTCATATTGGAACGGATTGTGCCACTGAATAAGAAGTTCTTCTGTAAGACCATTGCGACTGAATCTCTTAATGTTTTTAAATCATATTCTTTAACATCGTGACCACTGACAATCACATGACCATCAGTTGTGTCATATAATCTAGAAATCAAGTTCACTAATGTGGATTTACCTGAACCAGTGGAACCGATAATGCCAATGAATTGACCTGATTCAATTTTGAAATCAAGGTTACTAACTGCATAACGTTCCGCTTCTTTTTTGTATTTGAAGGAGACGTGGTCAAAGATAACTGAACCAACTTCCATCTCGGTACTTGCGTTTTCAGGATTCTTAATTGATGGTTCCTCATTGAGAACCTCACTAATACGTCTAATGGATTCAAATGACATAACAAGCATTGTCACAATCATGGAAATCATCATGATGGACATTAAGATTTGAATACCATATGTGAGTAATGCTGACATTTGAGAAATACTCAAAACACCATTAACTGGTACAGTTTCGCCCTTCGCGTTAGTGCCTAATTCAGAAGTGCTGAAAATGAGATAACCCGCTAAGAACATGGTAATCATGTAGACAACATGGATTGATGTATTCATTAAAGGAGTCATTAAAGCAACAATCTTTTCGGCCTTAATAAAATCTTTAGATAAGCTATTTGAAGCAGTGGAGAATTTCTTATCTTCGAAGTCTTCTCTTACAAATGTCTTAACAACGCGCATGCCTGCGACGTTCTCTTGTACTGATTCATTCAAAGCGTCATAACGCTTAAAAACTCTTCTAAAGATGCCCATAGCGAATCTCGCTAAAACAAAGAAGATGATACCAATCACCGGGATAGCGGCGACGAAAATCCACGCCATATTGCCACCAGTAATAAACGCCATAACAGCAGAGAAGATGAGCATTAAAGGTGCTCTAACGACAATTCTAATCGCCATTGCAAATGAGTTTTGTGCGTTCGTGACGTCTGTGGTCATTCTTGTCACTAGACTAGATGAATGGAAATGATCGATATTTTCGAAAGAGAAACTTTCCACTTTCTTATATAAATCTGCCCTTAAGTTTTTAGCGAAACCAGAAGCAGCGTAAGAAGCATATCTACCACCTAAAATGCCACAGGTAATAGAAAAGATAGCCATACCAATAATAATGATGAAATAAGGAATAAGGCCGTTAATGTTATCGGCTAATCCAATTTCATCAACTAATTTAGACATGACAAATGGTAAAGCACATTCAACTGCGGCTTCACCAATCATAAATAAAGGAGTGATAATTGCGAAGATTTTGAATTCTCTAACGCTCTTTAAGACTTTTAATATTGACTTAAACATTGATCTCTCCTTTCGCTTTAGACTTTCAAAATTGTAAAGTTCAGTAATGAACTTGTCAATCAAAATGCGATAATGACAAGTAAAGTTTCCGAAAAGAGGCTAAAGGGTATATAATTATATGGCTATGAAAAGTAATTATGATTATCTAATTGTCGGCACTGGCTTATATGGGGCTACTGTCGCTCATGAACTAAATAAACGCGGCTATAAAGTCTTAGTGGTGGAAAAGAGAAATAATGTCGCAGGCAACATCTACACCGAAGAAATCGAAGGCATTCAAGTTCATAAATATGGACCACATATTTTCCATACCTCTAACAAAATGGTTTGGGATTATGTCAACCAATTTGCGAAGTTCAATAACTATATCAATATGCCAATCGCCTACTATAAAGGCAAATACTACAACATGCCTTTTAATATGAATACATTCCATCAAGTTTTTGGTGTTGAAACTCCAGAAGAAGCGAAGGCGTGTATTGAAAAAGAGATCAAAGAGGCTAATATCAAAGAACCAAAAAACCTTGAAGAAAAAGCCATCTCAATGGTGGGTAAAACAATTTATGAAATGCTTGTTAAAGGCTATACCCAAAAGCAATGGGGTAGACCATGTAACGAACTCCCGCCTTTTATCATTTCTCGTTTACCAGTGAGATATGAATATAACAACAATTATTTCAATGATACATATCAGGGCATCCCAATCGGTGGTTTCACCCAAATTGTGGAGCACATGCTTGAAGGTATTGAAGTTAGATTAAATACTGACTACTTAGAGCATCGTGAAGAACTCGATGCTTTAGCAGATCAAATTATTTACACTGGTGAAATTGACCGCTTCTTCAATTATTGTTATGGCGCATTAGAATGGCGTTCACTGAGGTTCGAGGAAGAAATCTTGGATCAACCAGATTATCAAGGAACAGCGGTAGTTAATTACACCGAATATGAAGTTCCTTATACCAGAGTTGCAGAACATCAATACTTTGAACCAGGTCAAAAGCATCAAAAAACTGTCATCACTAAAGAATATTCCAAAACTTGGTCGGTTGGAGATGAAGCATATTATCCAATTAACGACACTAAAAACAGTGAATTATACTTAAAGTATAAAGAACTTGCTGAAAAGAATCCAAAAATCCATTTCGGTGGACGCTTAGGAACCTACTCTTACTACAACATGGATGTCGTAGTAGAGAAGGCTCTCCAATTAGTAGAGCAACTAATTAAATAATTAACTTGTTAAAATTTTTTTGCTCTTTATAATGTTTATCGGTCGAGATTTAAAACTATGAAATACATTACATTTACAATTCCTTGCTACAATTCACAAGATTACATGAGACATATCATCGATAACCTTGTTGCGGTCGGTGAAGATATCGAAGTGATTATTGTTAACGATGGTTCTAAAGATGACACCGGCAAAATTGCCGATGAGTATGAAAAGAAATATCCAACCATCGTCAAAGCTATTCAAAAAGAAAATGGTGGACATGGTTCCGGTGTTATGGCGGGTATCCATAACGCTACCGGTATGTTTTTCAAAGTCGTCGATAGTGATGACTGGGTTGAAACAAAAGATGTTATCAACATGCTTGATTTGATCAAAAAGCATATTGAAGAAAAACAAGATGTTGATTTATACATCACAAACTACGTTTACGAACACGCTGCCGATAATACACAATTTGAAATGCATTATCGCAAGTGCTTACCAGCGGAAAAAATCATCACTTGGGAAGAGATGAGCCGCGTTAAATTATCAACAATCTTCTTAATGCACTCTTTGATGTATCGCTTAGACAAACTCAAAGAATCAAAGATGGAATTACCAAGCCATACATTCTATGTTGATGATATCTATGCTTATGTTCCACTCCCATATATGAAGAAGATTTATTACCATGATTTAGATTTATATCATTATTTCATTGGTAGAAGTGATCAATCCATCAACTATGGCACGATGTGTAAGAGATATGAACAACAAATGCGTGTCTTCAAAATTATGTTTGAAGCCTATAGTTATGATGAAATCAATAAACAACCAAAAGAATTAAAGAGATATATGTGGAAATGGTTAATGACCATCTGCGCTATTACCTTTATGACTATTGTTGGTACTAAAGAAGATAAAGAAACACGTTGGAAAGTTTATAAAGATTATTTCGCTGAACTAAAGAAGAAAGATAGAAAATCATATAACAAGATTCGCCATCGTTCTCTCGCGGCTAATGCCTTCAACTTACCTGGCTATAACTTAAAGTCATTTGCCTCTAGAAAAGTGTACGGCTTCTATCAAAGAAAGTTAAAACTTGGTTAATAACGAGCTCTCGGCTGAGAGCTTTTTATTTGCTTGATTAGATATCTTAAGATAAGATGGAATACGAGAAGGTAAAGATTATGAGAATTGCGTTTTTTGACACCAAGGAATATGACATCGAGTCATTTGATAATTTAGTAAAAGAAAAAAATATTGAAGTTAAATACTTCGAATCCAAATTAAATAACGATACAGTCAGTTTAACCAAGGGCTTTGATGGAGTATGCGTTTTCGTTAACGACATCATTAATAAAGAAGTTGTTGATCAACTTTATGAGAATGGAGTTAAAGCCATTTTCCTTAGATGCGCAGGTTTTAACAATGTCGACTTAAAAGCGGCTTTTGGTAAAATCCACGTCTACCGTGTACCTGCTTACTCTCCTTATGCGGTCGCAGAACACGCGATGGCCTTGTACTTAGCGAGTAACCGCCGCATCCATAAAGCTTATAACAGAGTAAGAGAATATAACTTCTCATTATCTGGATTAACCGGTAATGATTTACACGGCAAAACCGTCGGTGTTATCGGCACTGGTAAAATCGGTAGAATCTTCATTAATATTTGTAAAGGTTTTGGCATGAATGTCATCGCCTACGATTTATTCCCAATTAAAGATAGTGATATTAACTATGTTTCATTAGAAACACTATTTAAAGAATCTGATGTCATTTCTTTACACTGCCCATTAACAGATGAAACGCTTCATATCATCAATAAAGAATCAATTGATTTAATGAAAAAAGGCGTTGCTATTATCAATACCTCTAGAGGTGGATTAATTAACTCTAACGATTTGCTCCAAGGTATCAAGGATAGAAAAATCGGTACAGTTTGTTTAGACGTTTATGAAGAAGAAGGTAGTCTCTTCTTTGAAAATAAATCTGGTCACATTATGGATGACTCGACTTTATTGCAATTAATCGCGATGCCTAACGTACTAATTACTTCGCACCAAGCTTTCTTAACTAAAGAAGCATTAAATAACATCGCTATGACAACAGTGGACAACATTATTAAATTCTTTAACGATGAATTAAACGTCGCTGATGAAGTTTGCTATCGCTGTGGTAATGAAGCGAATTGTGCTAAAAAAAGAAACACAAAGTGTTTCTAATTATATTTCTGATATTTCTTCGTTTCTTATCTCAACGAGATAAACGTTTTCTTTTCCGTATTTTTCTTTGACGGCTTTTTTCACACTATCAACTTCTTTATTTGGAACTAAGGCAATCACTGATCCAGCAAAGCCGCCTCCATTAATCTTAACACCAGCTTTTTGATGTGATGCTTTCATAATGAGTTTACAAGCTTCAAGTGGTGAACCCTTAATCTTATCGACATACATATTTCCTAATAACTTAGTGGATGATTCTCTGGATTTATTAATTAGAGCAATAAGCTTTTCATAATCTTTCTTTTCTAAAGCGGAAACAGCCTTTTCTACACGCATATTTTCTTCGAAGAAATGTTGGGCTTTTTGATAAGCTTCTTTACCGCATTTTTCAATCACGTCTGCCTTATTTTTCTTTAATTCTTCGTAATCAACATCTCTTAAATAACTCTTTTGGAAATAACCAGCCACCTCAAACATTTGGTCAGGAATAGCCTTATATAAATGTGATAATTCAGCGTGACTACCACCTGTATTAACGATCATGAATTGATAGCCTTTCAAATCCATACCTAATTTAGTAATACTTGGATTTGTGAGATCTTGGAAATCAATAAAAGAAATACCACCAAAGGAAACACCAATTTGGTCTAATAAGCCACAGGCCTTGCCATAGTATTCTCTTTCAACTTAGTAGTGGAATTTTGCCTTCGTTAAATAACTCGTTGAATGCTTGAGCGATGAGTAGTTCAAATGCAGCGCTACTAGAAACACCAGCGCCTGAAGGAACATCGCTTTTTACATAAGCATCAAAGCCACCGATTTTATATCCGTTTTCCACTAAGCATTTAGCGATGCCTCTCACGATAGCGGTGCTGCCACCTTTTTCATTATCGTTCATGTTTAATGAAGATAAATCGGCTTCAAAGTTTCCGTATCCTTCACTTAATAGACGAACGATCTTATCGTTTCTTTTCTTAAATGCAGCGTATTCAGATAAATTACATGTGGCCGCTAAACAGAGGCCCCTATTATGGTCAGTATGATTTCCTAATATTTCAAAACGGCCGCCACAACTTAAAAAGCATTCTGCTTCTTCTTGATAAGTGACTTGGAATTGTTGCTTTAAATAATCTTTCATATTATTCTGCCTCGGCTTCTTGCTTCTCTAAAGTGGCTTTCTTTCTTTGAGCTCTGACAAGTTGATAACTACCAAATGCGCATAACGCTAATACAACAACACCAACAAGTATTTCAACCCACATTGGTAAGATTTGGTCAATGTTCTCAATGGCTTGACCTGCCCAAACACGATAGTAATTAAATATTTCAAGGTTGAAGAATAAAACAAATACAGAACCAGCGATAAAACCAATGATTGTGTAGAATGTTTCTTTTCTCCATTTCTTAAGAAGAAT
>CADCCA010000048.1 GCA_902799855.1 uncultured Erysipelotrichaceae bacterium
CTCAATAAACTTCTCAAGGAAGAAAACAAAGGTCAACATGTCACCCATGTCGTAGTCATGGGAACTGGTGAACCATTTGATAATTATGATAATGTCTTGGACTTTATCAAAATCATTAATCATCCTAAAGGATTAGCCATTGGAGCGAGACATATTACTGTTTCTACATGTGGCATCGTTGAAAACATTTATAAATACGCTGATGAGCACATGCAAACAAATCTCGCCATTTCCTTACACGCTCCTAATAACGAACTAAGAAGTGCATTAATGAAAATTAACCGCGCTTATCCATTAGAAAAAGTCATGGAAGCGGTAAGGTATTATGAAAAGGAAACTAAGAGGCGTGTGACATATGAGTACCTTCTTTTAGAAGGTATTAATGATACTAAAGAGCACGCTCAAGAGTTAATTAAACTCATTAAAGGAACGATGGGATACGTTAATCTCATCCCATATAATGAGACAAACAAAGATGATAAATTTCATCGTTCAAGCGGTAACCGTGTTCACGCTTTCCTCGATTATTTGATGAAAGGTGGAGTGACCGCAACAATTAGAAAAGAATTCGGCAGCGATATTGATGCTGCCTGTGGACAATTAAAAGCAAAAGTAGAGGGGGTGGCCATATGAAAAAATACTTAACTGGACGTTTCTCATATCGTACAGATATCGGAAAAGTTCGCGTCACCAACGAAGATCAAGCCGTTGCTTTAACTAATGCATCTGGTAACGTTTTGCTCATCGTATGTGATGGTATGGGCGGCCAAAAGAAAGGCGATTTAGCCTCTTCCTTAGCCATTCATACTATTGTAACTTCGTTTAAAAACCGCAAGGGTTTTATCAATACATATTTCGCAAAGTTGTGGGTTAGCAAGATTATTCGCGAAGCAAATAAATGCATCTACGAACAATCACAAAGCAATCCCAGCTATCAAGGAATGGGAACAACTGTTGTTCTCCTTCTTATCGTTAAAGACATTGCCATTTTAGCTAACGTCGGAGATTCACGTTGCTATTTCTTAAAGAATCACCACGATTTAGTGCAAATGTCTGAAGATCAATCCTATGTTGCTTATTTATTAAGAACGGGACAAATCAATCAGCAAGAAGCACTCGTGCATCCAAAGCGCCACGTGCTCATGAACGCCTTAGGTATTTACCCAAGCGCAAGTATCGACATCAAAACTATGCCATACCTTAACGAAGAGGTTCTCCTCTGTAGTGATGGTTTATATAATAACGTGCCTATCCAAGATATCGCCGCTATCATTAAAGGCAATGACTCTATTGAACAAAAGGTCAATGAATTAATTGCTATTGGCAACAAAAATGGAGGAAGCGATAATATCGCTGTTGTCCTTTGGGAGGCGCAATCGTGAGTACAATCAAAATAGGCGCGCTCGTAGATGGACGCTACCGCATTAATGCGAGAATTGGGCATGGTGGTATGGCGGAGGTCTACGAAGCTACTGACATTATCAACAAAAGAAAAGTCGCTATTAAAATGATTAGGGAAGACGTCATGGTCAATCCCATCAATTTAAGGCGTTTCCAAAACGAAGCGACAATCGCTTCAAGTTTATCTCACCCTAACATAGTTAAGGTGTTTAATCATGGCACAATTGAAGGCCGTCCATATATCGCTAACGAATATGTTAAAGGCCAAACCATGAAAGATATGCTCGATTTTAGAGCCTCAATTCCAGTCGCGGAAGCGGTTGGTTATATGCTTCAACTCACATCCGCCTTATTTTACGCGCATCAGCACAACATCATTCACCGTGATATCAAACCACAAAACATTTACGTTATGCCTGATGGCACGATTAAATTAGGTGACTTTGGTATTGCTCAAGCTGATGGTATTGATGATGGACTGACTAAACCAAGTGAAATCGTGGGATCTGTCCATTATTTAGCGCCAGAAATTTCTCAAGGAAAACCTGCGTCTATCCAATCTGATATTTACGCTGCTGGTGTGACGTTCTACGAACTTCTCACTGGCCACGTGCCATTTGAAAAAGACAGTGCTGTTAATGTCGCAGTTGCACACGTGAAAGAGAAATTCCCACCTGTTAAAAAATATATTCCAACTTGTCCAAAAGAAATTGAAAGAATTATCGCTAAAGCAACTAAGAAACGCTTAAGCGAAAGATATAAAGGGGCTGATGAGTTCTACGAAGATTTAATGGAACTCAATAAAAACCCAGAAGTTCTCAAAGAGAAAAAGCCATTATTAGCAAGGATTTTTGGTTTTAAATAATGAAGGGTTTAATTGTTGCTTTATCTTGTGGAGTTTATTCCGTTAGTAGTGAAGATATCATTTATAACCTCACCGCTCGCGGCGTTTTCCGTAACCAAGGTGTTAAACCAATGGTGGGAGATGAAGTGGAATTTAATCCAGAAACGATGGTCATTGAAACCATCTATCCAAGAAGAAGCGCTCTTAAAAGACCGCCTATTGCTAATATCAGTCAAATTATTTTGGTATTCTCTCTAAAAGAACCAGAATTTTCCTACTTATTAGCGTTTAAATATTTAACCTATGCCAATATGTATAATATCAAGGCTAATCTCGTTTTAACTAAAATCGATAAAGGCGTTGATGAATCGCTTGTTAAAGAGATTAAAGAAGTCTTCTCGAGCGTTGGAATTAATACATATTTTGTCAGTAATAAAACTAAAGAAGGCTTAGAAGAAGTTAAACAGTTATTCGCTAATGAAATAAGTTGTGTTATGGGTCAAACTGGTGTGGGTAAATCATCATTAATTAACGCCATTGACGCTAATTATGAAAGAGAAATCGGTGAGTATTCTTTTGCCTTAGGTAGAGGTAAACACCGCACCAAAGAAGTCGTTCTTCTTCCTTATCAAGGTGGTTATATTGCGGATACTCCAGGATTCTCCTCCTTAGATTTGAATCTTTTTAAAGAAGATCTCGCAGTTTTCTTCCCATCATTTAACAATTTATATAATAAATGCTATTATACTGATTGCCTTCATGTCAGCGAAAGTAAATGCGCTGTTAAAGAAAAAATCAACGAAGGTGTGATATCTAAAAAAGCTTATGAATGCTATCTAAAACTATTAGATGAAGCCATTTTTAAGAAAGAGAGGTATAACAAATGAAACGTCCAATCATCTCACCAAGTGTATTAAATGCTGATTTACTCCATTTTGATAATGAAGTGAAAAAGATTAAAGACGCTGGCATGAAGTGGATTCATTTTGATGTGATGGATGGTCATTTTGTTGAAGCGGTTAAATATGAACTGCCTCTTTTAAAAGAATTATGTCCAAAAGTCGACTTATTTAAAGATGTCCATATCATGATCAGCAATCCTTTAGAAATGGTTGAAAAGTTTAAAGAAGTTGGCGCTGACCAATTAACCTTCCATTATGAAGCGTGCAAAGATGATAAAGAAGTGTTAGAAGTCATCAATAAAATCCATCAATGTGGTATGAAAGCTGGTATTTCAATCAAACCCGCTACACCAGTGGAAAAGGTCTACCCATTCCTTAATGAACTTGATTTAGTTTTAGTGATGAGTGTTGAACCAGGTCGTGGTGGACAAAAGTTCATGGAACCAAGCCTTGAAAGAATTAGTAATCTTAGAAAACAAATTGATCAATCTGGTTCTAAGGCCCTCATCTCTGTTGATGGTGGCATCAACGATATTACTGGCCCAAAATGTCTCGACGCCGGAGTTGATGTCTTAGTAGTGGGACAATATCTCTTCGGACACGATGATTTCTTTGATAGATACGAGAGGCTCGTTAAATAATGCAAAACCCCATCCTTTTAGCGGTTTTTGCCGTCGCAGCCTTTTCCTTTATTATTTTTAATGTTGTCTCAAGGCTCTTTTATAAACGCCGCCACGGAGACAAATATCATTTCTATCAAATGTTTCCATATGAGTTTAATTACCCCGCTGTATTTAAAGAAAATCCATATGGCAATTTCTTATTTGTCTTTGCGAGTATTTTAATCGCAGTTTTCTATATCTTAAATCCTTATGATTCTATTTATAGAATTATGGCGTTAATTGCCTCAATCTTATTTACTATGGTCTTAATATGCCTATTAATGATGCCTTTATATTATTTAAAGACTCACATGGCCTTATCTTGCTTTGCGATGGTGCTTTCCATGGTTCTTCCTTTATTTAATTTATTTTTAGCGTTAGATCAAAGAAAGATTGCTACAACCGACTTACAAAGCGCTCTTTGCCTAGTTTCTATTATCTTTTCGGCAATCTTATCTGCTTCAATGCTTATCTTGATTTTGAATCCAAAATTAACTTTTAAGATTTATCTTGAAAAGGAACTTGATCAAGATGGAAAAGAAGTCTTGAAACGCCCAAAGATGATATTCCTTGCCCTTAATGAATGGGTGGCAATATTTATATACTTCCTTTCCCCAATAGGGCTATTGATAATAAGCTTGATATAAACAAGCACAAAAAAACGACCTTCATTTCAAGGTCGTCTTTTTAAATCTAAATTCGCGGAATTAGCGATCCTTATATTGCTTATTGAGGCTACGATAGGCCCTTGTTGACATACGGATACGCATTTCTTTGCCATCAACGATGACAGTACGAACTTGGAGATTGGTGTTCCATCTACGGCGTGTTGCTCTTAAAGAGTGAGAACGATTGTTACCGCTTAATGGGCCTTTTCCTGTTACTGGACAAACTCTTGACATATCTTAGTCCTCCTAATTTGCGCTTGTAAATCTTACCACAAAGGGAAAATCTATTCAATAAATAATTTCAATTATTTTTTTAATAGTGGTAAATCCACTGACAAATTTCATTTTTAGAAAGAAATTTTAATAAAACTTTTCTAACAAAAATTATAACCTTCAATTTCAATTAGTCTCAATTTAGATTTTAGCTTTTGGATAGCGTCTTCTAAATTCTTCTAAATCGAGGAGATTGTGGCATTTATTGCAGAAAGTAGTGTAGATCTTGCCATCCTTATCGAACGGAAGATAGCGTACGATACCTTGATTTGTGCAGAAAGTGAGTGTTCTTTTTCTTTCGCTTTGTTCTTTATCGATATATACTACATCTTCATAATTGTAAATATAGTTTTTTGTGCCTCTAACAACGACTAGATACTTGCTTTCAATCACATAGAAATTACGTGTTAAAGATAAGACGAGCATGAACACGCTAAAGAAAACATAAAGAGCAATAATAGCTATTTGAACAGCCCCGAATTTTTGGAATAAAAAGATATTAATGCACGATAAGAAAATCAGCGCTGCAAAGATGAGATCAGCGATGACAAATGTGATTAATGTTCTTTTTCTATCGGCAGGAACTTTCATAACAACAATATAATAAAGCAATTTTAAAAAAACGCATCAAAAAATCTTTATGCGCGTATGCTTGTGTAATATAATTGAAATGTTGAGAAGAGAAAGGAGCAACTTATGTCACACAATGTCGTTGCTATGATACTTGCTGGTGGTAAAGGCACACGTTTAGGCCTTTTGACAAAGAAAATGGCTAAACCTGCTGTCAGCTTTGCTGCTAAATATCGCATCATCGATTTCCCACTCAGTAACTGTGCTAACTCAGGTATTAACACAATCGGTGTTCTTACCCAATACGAACCAACTTTATTAGACAGTTACATCGGAAACGGTGAGAAATGGGGCTATAACGGAGTACACGCCCTGTTAACTTCTATCGCTCCTCGTCAAACAGATGAAGGTGCTAACTGGTATAAGGGTACAGCGGATGCTATTACCCAAAATATTGAGTTCTTGGATGGTTTAAATCCTGACTACGTTTTGATTTTGTCAGGTGACCATATCTATAAAACAACTTATAACGAAATGATTGATTTACACGTTGATACAAAAGCGGATGCAACCATTTCCGTTATTGAAGTTGATCCAAAAGAAGCTAGTCGTTTCGGTATTATGGCTGTCGATGAAACTGACAGAATTACTGAATTCCAAGAAAAGCCAAAGAAACCAAAGAGCAATTTAGCGTCAATGGGTGTTTATGTTTTCTCTTGGAAAGTCTTAAGAAAATACTTAATTGCTGATAAAAACGCTGATACAAATCACGACTTCGGTGGTGATATTATCCCAGCCATGTTAAACGATGGCCTTAAACTTCAAGCTTATCGCTTCAAAGGCTATTGGAGAGATGTAGGAACACTTTCTTCCTTACATGAAGCCAATATGGACGTTGCTTTAGCAAGAAGCGATTTAAATCTTTATAACGATCCAAACACCAGAATCTTCACAGAAGATACCTATTCCTTACCACATTATTTAGGCAGAGAAGGTTCAATTGTTTCTTCAATTGCTAACCAAGGTGCTATTATCTTGGGCCATGTTAAATCTTCTGTTATTTCTAACGAAGTTTTAATTGAAGAAAATGCGGAAGTGGACCGCTGCGTAGTTATGGAAGGTTCCGTCATTAAAAACGGCGCTAAACTCTATAACACAATCGTTGCCCCATATACCGTTGTTGAAGCTGGCGTGGAAGTCAACCTCAAGCAAGAAGAAATTGCCCTTATCGGCGGAAAGGTGACTCGTTAATATGGCAAAAGTATTTGGTCTTTGTAATTTACACGATGCTCCAGGTCTTGGTAAGCTCACTGAAAAGCGTCCAATCGGTACCGTATCTTTCTTAGGAAGATATGGCTTGATGGACTTTGCTCTTTCTAATTTCTCAAACTCCGGCATTGACCGCGTTGGCATTTTAGTGGACCGCTCAATGCATTCCGTTATTTCTCACGTTCGTGATGGTAGCATTTGGATTAATAACACAAAGACAGGTTCTCAAAGAATCTTCTTTAACGAAAATATTCCAAGTAAGAAATTTAATACTGATATCAATAACTTACTCGCGAACCGTCTGCACTTTGAAACAGAAGATGTCGACTATGTCGTCGTCGCTCCTGCATTCTTCCTAATGTCGATTGATTTTAGAAAATATATCGATAAACACATTGAATCAGGTCGTGAGATTTCTA
>CADCCA010000049.1 GCA_902799855.1 uncultured Erysipelotrichaceae bacterium
GAAAAGGGCTATATCATGAAAGAAGATGCAGGACGTGGCTATAGAAGAGTCGTTCCTTCACCACTTCCAATTGATATTATTGAAAAGGAATCTATTAAAACCTTATTAAACAATGGACAAGTTGTCATATGCGCAGGTGGAGGTGGCATACCTGTTATTCAAAAAGATAACAAATTAGAAGGTGTTGCTGCCGTTATTGATAAAGATTATGCTTCCGCCAAATTAGCAGATTTGATTGATGCAGATTACTTAGTCATCTTAACCGCGGTTGATAATGTTTATATCAATTACAAGAAAGAAAACGAAAAGAAATTAACCAACGTTAATAAAGATGAATTAGAAAAATATCTACAAGAAGGCCACTTTGCAAAAGGAAGTATGTATCCAAAAGTACAAGCTTCACTCAATTTTGTTAAGAGTGGGCCTAATAAAATTGCGGTTATCGCTTCATTAGATAACGCAAAAGAAGCATTCAAATTAAAAGCCGGAACAATTATTAAGTAACACCGGCTTTTTCTTTATTAAACGCGATTTTTGAATCTGGCTACTAGTTCAAAGTTAATCTCTAGGTTAGTGATTGTGACAATTCTTTTGTTGCCTTTATAGACGCACACTTTCACTACCCCAGTAGCATTTTTGCTAGTTTTAACTTTCGCCACTAAATCATCGTTATTGTATTTTTTGGTAATTCCGAATGAGTTGCGGTAATAGACATAATCTCCATCAAACTTGACGTACCAAAGAATTGACATAAGCATAAACCAAAGAGAAAAGAGGATTAATGGGATAGACATTAAGCAAATTGGAAGAACAGCGTTCAAAAAATCTCCCCATCCTTGCTTTAAAGCGAGAACAAAGGCAATAGAAAACATGATGAAGCCCCCAAATCCTGCGATGGTAAGAATTCTTGATTTTGTGATGTATTGCTTATTCATATAATGCAACATATTAAAAAGTTAGTTTTGAACTAACTCTTTTTTTGTTTCTTTCTTGTTTTTAATTTCTTTTTAGGAGCCCATTTCTCATAGATGCGAGTGTAATACTCTCTCCATAAGTTCTTTACGTGTTCTTTACTATAGAAATCGCTGATATATTGGCTACCTTCTTGATAATGTTCGTAATATTTTTTATCAGTCGCTAATTTGTTGATTTCTTCGCAGAATCCATCCACGTCTGGCGCCTTCGCGTATGTATCCTTATCCACAAATAAGATATCTTCATATAATTCAAGGTTTCTTAATAAGACTGGTTTTCTTGAATTAACGGCTTCAAGGATGGACATTGGGAATAGTTCATCAAATGATGGCATGAATAACAAATCACACATATTGAAAATGCCGTTCATTTCCACTCTCGGAATAATGCCAATGAATTTAACGTTTTCTGGAGGATTATCCATGATGGCTTTTAATTCTTTATAGCCATCAGTCATCGCACCGAAGGAGAAACCACCAGCCCACACAAAGATTTTATCTAGGTTGCGTTTCGCACATTCGACATAGTCTTTCACGCCTTTTCTAGTTTGGACCTGTCCACAACCCATAACAACGAACTTATCGTGTGGAATATTGTATTTATCTCTTAAAGCATTTCTTTCTTCTAATGATATTTCATGGAATTTTTCATGATCCACGAAGTTTGGAATATAAGTAATGTTTTCTCTTTTTAAACCAAGTTTCACTAATGGTTCAATAAAGATTGGATTAACCACTACTGCTTCATCAGCCTTTTTATAAGCGTGTTTAACATATTTTTTAAATGCCCAAAAGATTGGTTTAGGCATTTTTAAAGAACCATCAAATGTTTCTGGTAAACAGTGAACATAAGTAACGTTGATATGACGTTTATTTAAACGCATCACATATGATGGATTGAATGTATGCATATGATAAATGTCGAAGTTACCTTTTTTGGAATTAACTTCCACTTCAAAGATATCATCGTTTTCTTTAACTAATGCAACTTGTTCAATATAAGCAGAGCCAACACCTTGTCCATCAACTGATGTGGCTTGGGAGAGCATATTAATTCTAATTTTGTTCATAGCAAATTTTTCACTTTTTACCTGTACTAGTTATATAGGAGGACTCTCATGTCTAGAAGTGAATTTAGGTATAATCGCAAAAGAAAACATTATTCTTATCTTTATAAAGATGTTGGTTCTAAAAGAAAGAATATCATTCTATCTTCTAAACCAGTTAGAAAAGAACATCGAAAGATTAAAAAGAACATTAAGCTTTATAAGCATCCTAATCCTAAAACAAATAAAGATGTATATCTAATTCCTAAAGTTTATATAGATGAAAACGAATCCTTTGATAAGAAAAGAGAAGGATGGAAGTTTCATCCAAACGATAAACGCATAGTTAAACGAATTAAGAAAAAATAAAAATAGTCAGTATCGAAGCATCGCAATTAAGGACGCTATATCAACTGACTAAATTTATTGAAACATATTCCATCATCGATGTAAATACAAATGAGGAGAAAACTCATAGTAAAAGGAAAAACACAACCAAAAGACAATTTAATAAAAAAGATGTATTATTGATATATGAATATTTACGAAAGTGCTGAAGATTACTTAGAGAGGATTTTAATCCTACAAGAAAAAAATGATGGTGTTAGATCCATCGATATAGCGCATGATATGGGCTATTCAAAGCCATCTATTTCGATTGCAATGAAAAAGCTCAAAGAAGCAGGATTAATTGATATTGATGAACATGGTTTTATCACTCTCACAAAAGAAGGACATGTCATTGCTGATAGAGTCTATGAAAGACATAGAGTATTAAAGAAAGTAATGATTGATATTGGTGTTGCTCCTGAACAAGCAGAAAAAGATGCTTGCAAAGTAGAACACGTGATCAGTGAAGAAACATTCGAAGCAATAAAAAAGAAGATGAAATGACACAAAAATGAGTGTCATTTTTCTTTTATGTATCGTATTTATTCCATAATTCTTGTGAATTATGCTAAAATGCTCTCATTATCGTATTCTTGAAAGAAGGAGGTATGTATATGATTAGTAAAAAACTTGCTATCGATGTCTTAAACGAAGCTCTTTCTACTGGTGCAGACTACGCTGAGATTTTCTATGAAGATAGTCATTCTCACGGTGTTACATTAGAGAACGGCAAAGTTGAGACAAGCAGTTCTAATTCATTATGTGGTGTTGGCTTACGTTTACTCAAAAATAACCAATGCGTGTATGGATATACTAACGATTTAAGCAAAAAAGGCTTATTTGCGTTAGCGGCATCTTTAAGCAAATCATTCCACGATAAACGCTTAATCACAGTGACCGAATTAGAAATGATTAGATGCAAAAATCGTAACCCAATAAAGAGAAGTTATGATGATGTTCCAGTTGAAGAAAAGATTTCTTTATTACGTGAAGGTATTGATGAAATTAATTCATTAAAAGATCCACGTATCGTTAGAACATTTGGTTCCTTCGGTGACAATCATCGTTTTGTAGCCGTCTTTAATTCCAAAGGCAAATGGTTTAAACGCACTACTGAATTTGGAAGAATGGCTTTCCAAGTTATTGCTGCTGACCAAAATGGTTTTGAAACAGGCTTTGAAGGACCGGGCGCTCAACAAGGCATTGAATATTTCAAAACTGAAAAAGTTAATCCAAGAAAAACAGCGAGAAAAGCTGCTGAAACCGCTCTTAAGATGTTAACTGCTGCTGAATGTCCAAGCGGTAAGATGCCAGTTGTCATTGGTAACGGTTGGGGTGGCGTCTTATTCCACGAATCATGTGGTCACCCATTAGAAGCCAGTGCGGTTGCTAAAGGATTGTCTTGTTTCTCAAATAATAAGATTGGTGATTATATTGCTTCACCAGTTGTCAGTGCAGTCGATGACAGCACCATTCCAAGCCAATGGGGTTCAATTGATATCGATGATGAAGGTAACCTTGGTTCAAAGAGATTACTCATCAAGAATGGTAAATTGAATGACTATATGATTGATGATCTCAATGGTAGAAGAATGGATAGGGAAGGTAACGGTGCTTGCCGTAGACAAAACTATCGCTTCGTTCCTACATCTCGTATGTCTAATACCTACATCTGCAACGGCAAGAGCACTCCTGAAGAAATCATCAAAGCCACTAAATTAGGCTTATATGCTGTTGGATTTAACGGTGGTTCTGTTGATCCAACAACTGGTGAATTTAATTTCGGTTGTAGCGAAGCTTATATTATTAGAGATGGTAAAATCTGCGAACCAGTAAAGGGCGCAACATTAATTGGTAAAGGTTTTGAAATCTTAAAGAAAATCGATATGGTCGGTAACGACTTAGATTTGGCCCAAGGTATGTGTGGTGCTTCTAGTGGTTTCATTAGAACAAATGTTGGTCAACCAACTCTTAGAGTTAGCGAAGTCACCGTCGGTGGTCGCGGAGGGGAGTTAAAGTAATGAGTAAATATGATAAGTTTTTAATAATGGTTATTCCATCATCGCTAGAGGTATATTAAACGGCAAATGCGGCTGTGCTATTGCGGACGTTTGGAACAAAGATAAAGCAGCGTGGTTAGTGAAAGAAATCGTCGCTAACGCTAGAGTTATTGAAAATGATGATCCAGTCTTTATCTTTGAAGGTTCTGAAAAATATCATAAGGTCAATACATTTAATAAAGCTTTAGAAGAAGTAAATGTTGAAGAAAAATTAAAAAATCTTTATGCCTTAGAAAAAGCTCTTAAAAATATTGATCCACGTATCATTGAAGTTGCTGGTACTGAATTCAGCCAAACTAGTGAAAAGTTCACCATTATCAATTCAAATGGTCTTAATTTAGTCCAAAGAAGTAACTACTTCACATATATTGGTCAATGTGTCGCTAAAGAAGGCGAACAAACTAAATCCGGTTACGATTTCTTCTTAGATAATGATTTCAATAAATTCAACGCTGAAGAATTCGCTAAAAAGATTGTTAAATTAACCGTTGATCAATTAGGTGGCGATGCTTGTGCTACAAATAAATATAAAGCAGTATTGCATCCAGATGTTGTCACTGCCTTATTAAAAGCATATATCAGCCACGCTGATGCAGAAGAAGTACAGAAACATTCTTCCTTATTCATCGGTAAGATTGGCCAAAAGATAGCTTCTAGCAAAGTAACAATTGAAGATAAGCCATTAGCGAAAAATGTCTTTGCTAGATGGTTTGATGATGAAGGTGTTGCTACATACAATAAACCAATCATCAAAAACGGTAGATTAGAGACATACTTATATAACTTAACTACCGCCGCTAAAGATGGAGTTAAATCCACAGGTAATGGTTTTGGTGGAGGTTCAAAACGTGGTATTAGTTCGGCGTTCTTATCATTAAAACCAGGCAAGAAGTCATTAGATGAATTATTCGAAATGGTTGGTAATGGTGTCTATATTACCGATGTTTCTGGTTTACACGCTGGCTTAAATCCACAAAGCGGTAACTTCTCACTCCAATCCACTGGTTTCATGATTGAAAATGGTAAGAAAGGTAAACCATTAGATTTAATTACCGTTGGTGGCAACTTATTAGATATTTTCAAAGATGTCTTAGAAGTTGGTAATGATGTCACTGTTTCTCCATCTGGTGTCTCTTCTGAATCACTATTAATTAAGAAGATTGCCGTCTCTGGAAAATAGTTAGATTACACCTACAAAATAGACCGTTATTAATAGCGGTCTTTTTTTATTTTTTATATGCGGTATAATAAACTCCTATGAAAAAGAACAAAAAATTACCAGTAATTATAGCGGCACTTGCTTTAATTTTGAGCAGTTGCGGCATCAATCAACATCCTTCAAGCATTCCTGCTAGCTCAAATAGCGATATCACCACTTCTAGCGAAGAAGTAATATCAAGCAGTGATATTTCCAGCGAATCCAGCGAAGAAAGTTCAAGCGTTGCTAGTTCAAGCAGTGAAAAAGAAAGCTCAAGCAGTGAAGCTTCTTCATCATATTCAAGTTCTGAATATTCCTCATCAGAAAGTAGTAGTAGCAGCGAGACATCATCATCCGCTGCTAGTTCATCATCAAGTTCAAGTAGTTCATCTGCATCCAGTAGCAGTTCTACCGCAAGTAGCAGTAGTACACCATCTAGTTATAGTGGTGATCCAACCTGGAATGTCAATATAGCGTTAAGAGGCGCTGAATTTAGAAATGCTTTGCAAACAATAATGGCTGGTAAAAAAACCAAAACAACAGATTATAGTAGTTGCTTATCAATCGGTGCTAAAGCAGCGGCGTATCCAAATGCCAATTCTTCAACATTCGTGCCTTTCTATCACGACACCTCTGTCACCGCCACTACCAGTCAATGTAATAGAGAACATACTTGGCCTGATTCTAGAGGAAGTGGTAAATCCGGTCCTGGTGCCGATCCGTTCATCATTAGACCAACTTTAACAAGTGATAATAGTGATCGTTCGAATTATTTCTACGGCACTAGAGGCAAAACCAATAAAGAATGGGACCCAGTGTCATGTGGATTTGAAGGTGCGCGTGGTGAATCTGCAAGAGTCATTCTCTATGCTGCTACCATGTATTATAAGAGCCATGGCTTCTCTTTATCCAATAATCCAAGTGACTCCACTAATTTAAAAACAATGGGCACTCTTTCCACATTATTAACATGGAACAACGCTTACGCTCCAACACCAATTGAAATTCAAATTAATAACTATTTAAGCACCCAAGGTTATGGTCGTAATCCATTTGTTGATCACCCAGAATACGCTAATTACATTTGGGATAATAACGGTTTAATAGGCGGAGAAATACCACCTGATCCAGCAGAATTCACTAATGGCCTAGATATCGAAAGTTCTCTTAGTAATTTAAACGGAAACGAATATGTTATCGCTTCTAGCGAATCAAGTGCTTCAACTTCTTATTTCTCAATGGATAACGAAGCGAAATCCGCTACCCTTCCTTGGTATATTAAGCCAATAAGTGTCAAGATTAATGAAGATAAGAGCAAATTAATTCCTGATGGTAATGTCACTTTGAAGTACTATAAATTCATCAAACAAAGCGATGGTAATTACTATATCCAAAGCAAAGAAACTAATGACTATTTATATGCATATATAGATGGTACCCACTACAGCATTGGTTTAGGAACTAGCCCGATTAATAACGGCAGTTTGTCTTGGACTATCACATCAAATAGCAAGGGCTTTACCATGAAGAATGCCGCTAATGTTTATTTGGAATATTTTAACGGTTCATTCTGCGGATATAAGAACGCTCCAGGTGTTCCTATCTATTTATACAGTTGATTTAATAATCAAAAGCGCCACTCAAGGCGCTTTCTTCTTATCTTGATATATTTTATTATTTCTCAGCGATTTGAAGCTTGTAGCCTTCTAAATCCCAATCTGGATGGGCATCCACTACTTTTTGTAATGTTTCATTGAATAACATTACTTCAGTAGCTTGTCTATTCTTTGGTGTGTGTTTGAATGCGCGATAGACATTATTTAACGCAATGATACATTCACTTCTTGATCTATCCAACAAACCAGACATTAATAAGTAGGCACGAATAGAGGCCATAGATACATCGTTAGAAATTTCTCTTCTTTCGGAAACAGGGACTTCTTTATCATAATATTCACGAGCTTCCTCTAAATTCTTAGTAATTAAGTTGATATAAATCTTTTGCGCTCTTGCGCGGATATAGACTTTACCAGAAACACTTTCTTTAGCAGCGATAATCTTATCTAAGATTTCTTCTGCAGGAGCGTATTCTTTTTTATCTAAAAGAGTGTAGACACGGTTTAAGTTTAAATCAGCGGTGAAATTAGTGATTTCATCAAAGACTTTGATTTCGACATCAGTGTTGCCTTGTTCGATTTCATATTCCACTCTTAAGAGTTCGTTGAATGCGGCTTTGTTTTTAGGATTGCTAACCATAGTTAAACGATAACCATCAGTAATGGAATCGATATGTAATGGAATGATGTTATAGATTAAAATAACTAAACCAATCGCACCGATGGTTAATAAGGAATAAGCCACATCTTTTAAAGCTTTGTCTCCAGTATTCTTTAAAATGGAGAAAGTCACCATGACCGCTATCGCTTCAACAGCAAAGAAAATTGAACCAAAGAAGAGATATGGGTATGGGTTTGCTTTATCAACCATATCTTTTTTAGGAACGATTCTTGTTTCACCAGTTAAGCCATCAAAAGAGGCGAATTTAACTTTTGTTTTACCTTCAACTTTATAGAAACATAAGCCAAGGATATTAACACTTAAAATGTCATATTTACCAATTTTTGCGCCTAAAACGTGAGCAACTTCAAACAAGATGCCATTAAGCAAAGCGCCCGCTAACACGGAACCAATGATATACGCAACATAGCCAAAGTCTTGTAATGTACTTTCCCTAGCGTGGGTTTGTAAAACTGTTAATCCAAATATCACCGCTAATACGATTATTCCGAGATATACAATAATACCAGTAATGTCTTCTTTTTTCATGGTAATGCCTCCTAGAGACAACTATTGAAAATAGCTGTCAACACTTCTCCATCCATATCTTTCTTTGGATGTTTTATAGTTCTTTCACCATTGTTGGTGATTAAATTAACTAAATTTTTAATATCAGGGTTAACTATTCCTAAATCTTTAAATGATTTTGGCATATCAAGTAAATCGAATAATTTTTCAATTTCTTTAATGCCTTCTTTAGCGTTTTCTAATTTGTTTTTGTTATGTAAGCCAAAGACATTTCTCGCTAAAGAATCAAATTTATCAGTATCAATATTAACATAATATTTAGCCCATGCAGGGAATAATACTGCTAGACCTGCAGCGTGAGCAACATTTGGATATACTCCAGAAACAGCGTGTTCTAATTGATGGACATATAATAAACTGCCTTTACCAATACTTGTTAAACCATTATGTGATAAAGATGACATGAGCATTAAGACCGCTCTTGCATCATAATCAGTTGGGTTTTTCAATACCGTGTTAGCCGCTTTTATCACAGATCTTAATAAAGCTTCGGCAAATCCGTCAGCAGGTTCATTCTCTGAAGAACCATTAAAATATCTTTCTAAAGTATGCATCATA
Organism: uncultured Erysipelotrichaceae bacterium; assembly: GCA_902799855.1. The sequence continues at coordinate 9,092 of CADCCA010000049.1, forward strand.
ATGTCAACGATGCCATACGCTGTTTGAACTTTTGAAACGCTATATGTTAGTTTTGGATTTTCAATCGCAAAGACCGGTCTTACCAAATCATCATTGAATCCTTTTTTAATTTGGCTAACATCATCTTGAATAACACAGGAATTTGATAATTCACTACCTGACGCTGCAATGGTGAGAATAACACCAATTGGTAAAGCTTTCTTTGGTTTGGTTTTGTGTAAATTAAAATCAAAGCTATCACCAACATAGAAATAACCAGCTGCAATATTTTTAGCGGTATCAATGACAGATCCACCACCGATAGCGAGAATTAAGTTGGGAGTGAAGATTCTCGCTTCTTCAATACCCTTATGACACAAATCAATTGTGGGATTAGGGCGTACACCTTCTAATACTTGATATTTGATACCTTCTTTATTTAAAGATTCTAAAACGCGGTCTAATAGACCATTTCTTTTAACTGAACCTTGACCAATGACAATATAAACACGTTTATAGTCGTGTTCTTTGCAGATTTGGCCAATCAGTTCTTCTTTATTGCTACCAAAATAGATTTTAGTTGGACTTACAAAATCAAAATCGATCATGACATTTTATTCCTCCATCTATAATCTAATAGGTCTAATATTTCTTTTCTCATATTTTCGTCGTTTTCAAAAGCAAAGCACATCAGCATATTATCTAAACTCTTGGTTTTATGAGTAGAAAGATAATACACGATGCTGTTGGAATAGGCAAAAGCGCGGAATCTTACGATATTCTTTTTATCGTTAACATTAATGCGTTTTGACTCAACTAGATTATTAATAAATTTAGTAAATAAACGATAACAGGTATTATAAACAAATTCTTCAAATAGGTCTTTGCCTGCTGAATTTAAAGTACCATCAATAAAGGCTTGATTGGCCATGTAGTAATTAAAGATACAGGTCACCATTTCAGTGGAATTGCGTGAATCATCAATATGAGGAATTTTCTCATTAAGAAAAACTAACGCAAGTAAGTCATAGATATCATTAAAGTGATAATAGAATGTTTGTCTATGGACCTTACAGCGGCGTGTTAAAGCTGCTACCGATATTTCTTCTAACGGTAGTTCAGACATCATATTCTTAAGAGCTTCTGCTAATCGATGTTCTGTTTTCACTTTAATTTACAAACCTCTTTACTAATTTCAGCTCCTACAGCAGCGTTATTTAAAATTAATTTGATGTTTGATTCTAAAGAATCTCCACCAGTTAATTCAACGATTGTTTTTAATAAGAATGGAGTAATGGCTTTACCTTTGATTCCTTGTTCATCAGCCATAACAAGAGCTTTTTCGATAGCGTCATTAATGATTTTGCTATCCATGGCATATTCTTCAGGAATTGGATTAGTAATTAATATACCACCAACAAGGTTGTTTCTTCTCTTTTGTAAAATTATTTCCGCAGCTTCTTTATAATCGTTAATTTTATAATCGACTTTTAAGCCAGAATGTGGAGTATAGAAGGCTGGTAATTCTTCTGTTTTAAAACCAAGCACTGGAACACCCTGTGTTTCCAAATATTCCAAAGTTAAAGGCAAATCTAAGATGGCTTTAGCACCTGCACAGACAACAGTGACATTTGTTTTGCCAAGTTCTGTTAAGTCTGCGGAAATATCCATGCTTTCTTGAGCGTGTCTATGGACACCACCAATACCACCAGTAACAAATACTTCAATACCTGCTTGATTAGCGAGAATCATAGATGATGAAACTGTTGTAGCGGCCCATAATTTTTTCGCGTAAATAACAGGAAGGTCTCTACGCGACGCTTTTAAAATATCTTTTCTTTTACCGAAAAGTTCGATTTCTTCTGGAGTCATACCAATAACTGGCTCTCCATCGATAATGCCAATAGTCGCAGGAACTGCACCATGTTCTCTAATAACTTGTTCAACTTTTAAAGCGGTTTCAACATTTTTAGGATATGGCATACCATGGCTAATAATTGTGGTCTCTAACGCCACGACTGGTTTGTTATTTTTTAATGCTTCAAGCACTACTGGATTAATCTTCATCTTTTATATTCTCTCCTTTACGAATATCAATAAGACGGTACACAAATAAATATATAGCGGCAAATATCACAATAATCAC
>CADCCA010000050.1 GCA_902799855.1 uncultured Erysipelotrichaceae bacterium
CGCATTAGCGACTTTCGCTCTATCAACACCCGCTAAATTGCCAGTGGTAATTTTGCTTAATGACACAGATGATTCAGCACCAACTAAACGGGTAACTAATTGTTCAGCTGGCATTTCAAGAGAGAAAATGGCAACTGGTTTATCAGTACGATTAGCAGCACGATAAGCAAAGTTAAGAGCTAAAGCGGTTTTACCAACAGAAGGACGAGCTGCAACAATGATCATGTCGCCAGCGTGGAAACCTTGGGTGATTTTATTTAATGAATCGAAACCAGTTGTTAAACCATTAACACCATCGGTTTTTGTTTCTTTTGGTGTTTCAATGGACATCTTGACGCTTTCAGCGACAGTTTCAACTTTCTTGAATTCTGAAACTCTTCTTTTTTCTGTCGCAGTTTTTAAAAGGGCTTCACTATCAGCGACGAAACCATTGATGTCATTGATTTCATCGTTTAAGAATTTATAATCGATATCACGGCAAGATTGAATCAATCTTCTTAATACCGCTTGATCGTTAACAATGTTAACGTAGTAATCTATGGAAGAAAGAGCAACCATCGCATCAGAGATTTGTTGAAGATATTCAACACCACCGATGGCTTCGAGTTCTTTCATATTCATTAATTCTTCAGTAACGGTTAAAACATCAACTGCGGATTCTTTATCAAATAAGCTTCTAATAGCGCGATAAATTAGTTGATGTTTACCAAGGTAAAAGTCATCTTCGTTTAAGGAAGAAAAGACAGTGAAAAGACATTCTCTAGATAAAAGAGCAGAACCTAAAACAGCTTGTTCAGCTTGTTCGTTATATGGTAAGTCTCTTGGTGCTTTAGAACGAGCCATATCATTTCTCCTCCCCTTGTAGATGAACGTTCACTTTTCCGATAACGCCTTTATATAATTCGACACTTAATTGGTGATAGCCAAGAATATCGAGTGGTCCTTTATCTAAGAATTTGCGTTTATCAATTTCGATATTGAATTGTTTATTTAATTCATCAGCGACTTGTTTTAAAGAAATCGCACCGAATAATTTACCTTCGCGACCAGTTTTGACTTTAAATTCGAGAGTAATCCCTTCAAGTTTCTTCGCTAATTCTTGGGCACTAGCCTTCATTTTGGCGGCATTTTCCCTAGCTTCTTCTTGTTGGTTTTCTAATACTTCGACACTTCTTTTGGTCACTTGCACAGCGAGATGACGAGGAAAGAGGAAGTTAACAGCATAGCCATCACTGACTTCGATAGTTTGATCTTTTTTGCCGAGTTTTTTAACATCGGCTAAGAGTATTACTTTCATTCGACTATTCCTCCTCGTTGTTCTTTGGTAAGCCAGTATTGGTGGCTTCTTTTAATGAAGATTCTAATACCATTAATATTTTTTGTTTGGCGACTTTCATGTCGTTGCCATTGAATAAGGCAGCGGCAGAAGTGAAGTGACCACCACCACCGAGTTTTTCACAAAGTAACGAAACGTTAATTGTGCCATCACTACGAGCGGATAAGCGGATTTCTCTAGGGCTGATCTTACCGATAACAAATGCGGCGTGAACGCCTTTATATGTTAAGCATAAGTTAGCAGCCTTAGCGATTGTGGCATGGTCATATAATCTATCTGGATTAGCGGTAGCGATAACAACTCCGTAATATGGTGTTTCTAAGTTATCGGTGATATCCGCGACTTCTTTATGTTCTTCGTAACCATCTTTTAAGAAGTCATCGGCGAGTGAGTTATCAGCACCATATTCTTTAAGAATAGTTGCGGCTTCAAATGTTCTAATACCAGTACTTCTACTCTTGAAATATGCTGAATCAAGGAAGATGCCAGATAACATGATTGTGGCGTAGGTACTTGGTAATTCAATTCTTGGGTTGATTGATGAGAATCTGATGAATTCAGAAATCAATTCACAAGTGGAAGACGCTGCTGGGTCAATATGGTTAAAGACTGGAGAATCGATATATTCTTCAGCACGTCTATGATGGTCGATAACGACAATCTTAGCCGCCATATCAACGAGTTTTGGCGCCATAACCATGCTTGGAATGTGGACGTCAACAACCACTAACAATGTATTACCATTAATCATGTCTTCTGCATCTTTAGAAGTGACGATTAATTTTTCTAATTCTTCTTTGCCAAATGAAGAGTTTAAAGCCGCTCTTGTTTTGGCTTCGGTATTCTTTAAGTCAACAACAACACGAGCATCTTTCTTTAATCGAGTACAAATGGCTTTCATACCCAAACAGGCACCAAAGGCATCCATATCCATATTAGCGTGACCCATAATAAGGACACGTGAGGAAGCATTGATTAAAGAAATGAGTGAGTCAGCAAGAACACGAGTTTTAACTCTGTTACGTTTTTCTTGTGCTTCTGATTTACCACCATAGAACTTCATTTCTTGTCCATAAGCAGAAACGACAACTTGGTCACCACCACGGGACATAGCAATATCTAAAGCATCATTGGCTAGATCGTTTAATTTGTTAACATCCGGGAAGTCATGGGCGATACCAATTGATAAGGTTAATGGAATTTCACCACGAGATGATTCGCCTCTAACTTTATCAATGATGGAGAATTTATCTTCTAACATACGAGAGAATGAAGCATAGTTACATAGCATTGAGTAACTGTCATCTTTAATTCTTCTAAGAAGAACACCATAGTCTTTAGCGTAGCTGAAAATATCGTTTTTTACTTTAGTAACAACGTCGTTAAAGTCATCGTCACCACGGACAACATCATCATAGTTATCAATCGCTAAAATACCGACGACTGGAGCTTGTTCTTTAGAATAGTTGAAGATTTGTTCATAGTCGGTAATATCTTTGAAAATCCATAAGCCTGCTTCTGAGAGCAACTTAACTGCATAGGTTCTAGAGTTAATCATAACCTTAACACCTTGTTCACTAGCGTTGTTTTCTCTTAGGGCCGCTAACTCAGGTTGCCAGGCAATGATATCCATATCCATGATTTCGATATGTCTTGATTTAAATAGATCATTGGTCCATAAAACTGTATTTTTATCATCAGTAATAGCTAAACCGATCATCGCAAAGTTATAAGCTTCTTGAACGTCACTACCAATAACTTCAGCAGCACGCAAGTCTGTCTTTTGTCTTAATGAAGATAAAAGCAAAATGACAATCCAAATAAAGAGGCTATCAAATACTGCGATAATAACTGCTGCTAAAGCAATAGCAAAAGGTTTGATAATGCTTTGAATATCGAAGAAATTGTTGAAATAGAACACCGCGAATATTGCTAATGCAACGATTTCAATAGTGATGATGATAAAAGATAAAGTTTTAATTCTCTTAATAGTTTTTCCCATAGTGTCATTATTATAAATAATCTATAAAAAATAATAAATACAATTTAGCAAAATTTGCTTTGTATTTATTAACGCAAAAATAACTTAATTTAACACGCTTTTAATAAGTTAGAAGGGGCGTGTTAGTATTATAGACCAGTTTTTGGATAATGCCTAATATAAAATTAGAAAGTAAAAATTATTTTAAAGTTCTAAGAATCCACTTCTTGATGAAGCGTTTTTCTTCTGGTGTATAGAAATAATGCTCGGCATCGCTCTTAACGGTTAGTCTTGCTAATGGGTGGTTTTCTAAGAATTCCATCATGCTACCTGTATAGACTACTTGGTCATAGGCACCATACAAGATTTCCGTAGGAACATTCCATTTATCTTCTTCATTAGAAACGTGCTGATAGAAGTCATAAGAAAGAACTGTTCCATCATCTAATTTAATTGTGCCTTTTTCTTTTAAATCCTTATCTTTAATTCCATACATTTGCATTAAATCAACAATTTGTTGGAACATGCTAACGACAGGAGAAATGAAATAAGCTTTTTTGATCTTAAATATTGCTAAATACTCACAAGCATAGAAAGCACCGATGGAATTAGCGATAATCATCACTTCATCGTAGCCTTTACTTAACTTTTTGAATTCGTTTTGGATCTTATCTTTTAATTCCCAAGGATTGCCATCTTGATAGTCCAATCCTTTGACATCATATTGATCCTTTAAGAAGGCATAATCCTTGGCTTCTTTGCTAGAACCGTTGGCACCGTGTATGTAAATTGCCACTCTTTTGATGTTTTCAACAGGGGCTTCTTCAGCGTTTTCTGGATTTTGGACCACTACTATCTTTTTAACTACTTTTCTCCTCTTGGAGGAAGCTCTTTTTTTATTAGTATCAAAAAGGACATTGGCATCTAAATCGTATTTCTTTAAAAACAGGGCGATCTTTTCATAGGTCATATCTGCATCGCCTTTTTCAATGTGGGAGATAACAGATTTTCCATAATAGCCTAAAGATTTCGCTAAGGCTTCTTGAGTAAGATTATTCTTTTTTCTAAAATCTTTGATTTTCGGACCAATTGTTTTGTTTGCCATACGCCTATCCTCTTTAAAAAATACTTAGATAATATGTCGGTTTTACAAATCAATTATAGTTGCCAGTTGTTCTATTTACAACTTAGATTATTTTTGCAACATAATATTCTTCTGAAATATATATCATTATTATTAATTTATTTTTGACTTTAAGTGCGCTTACGTGGTCTAATAAAAGGGTAAAGTTTTTATAAAAAAGTGAGAGGGATTTTATGAACGTTACAAAAAATCAATCAGGCTCTGAGCTTTTCGTTGTGGTTGAAGGAAACATCGACAGCACTACTGCTCCTGAATTAAACAACGCAATTTGCGATTCTTTAAAAGGTATTAACTCCTTGATTTTCGATTTCAAAAAAGTTAGCTACATTTCTTCTGCAGGTTTACGTGTTTTATTAGCGTCCCGCAAAGCATTAGCTGATGACGGAAAAGTCATTATCCGTGGTCCAAATCAAAACGTCATGGACATTTTCTCTATGACTGGTTTCGACAATATTTTAATTATCGAAAAATAGGAGATTACCTATGTATATCATCGAACAATTAGCGGCTTATACCGCTGAATCGCCAAATAATGCGATTCTATTTGACGAGGCCCACAATAAGGGTATTACCTACGCCAAATTAGATGACCTATCTGGTCGTATTTACGCATACTTAAAACAAAACAATATCGGAAAAGAAGACTTTGTCTTAATTAATCTTCCACGCGGCGTTATGCCAATCATCACCATGATCGGTGTTTGGAAAAGCGGCGCTGCCTGGGCATTAGTTGAAGATACCTATGCTCCTGAACGTATTGCTTATATCCGCCAAGATTGTGGCTGTAAGATTGAAATTTCTTCTGCTAACTGGGAAGAAATTATGAAAACAGAACCACTTCAAGGTTATGAACAAGTCGGTTTACACGATGCTGCCTACGCTATCTATACTTCCGGCACCACTGGTAATCCAAAGGGTGTTTTACACGAATACGGAAATTTAGAAAGAGCGATTGACTCCATTAGAATTAAAGGCAAAACTCCATTCGATGGCAAAGATCGTTTAGCGTTATTAGCACCACTTAACTTCGTAGCCTCTGTTATCGTTATTCTTAAAGCGTTAAGCGTCCATAATGGTAAAACATTCGTGGTTAGCTATGCCACAATCAAAAACCCAATGGCGTTAAAGATGTTCTTATTTGAAAAGCGCATCTCCATCACATTCTTAACTCCTTCATACGTCAGAATGCTTGGCAACACCACTGGTCCATTCTTAAGAATGTTATTTGTTGGTAGTGAGCCTGCCAATAACGTCTATAACAAAAACTTAGAATTAATTAATATTTACGCCTGTTCCGAAAGCGGCTTTGCCGTTGGTGTTTTCTTAATTGATAAATCATATGAAACATGCCCAATTGGTAAACCAGAAGTTGAAACCAAAATTGTCTTATTAGACGAAGATGGCAATGAAGCTAAAGAAGGCGAAATTGGTGAATTATGCTTCGAAAATCCATATGTTAGAGGCTATATCAATCTCCCAGAAGAAAGCAAAAAAGCTTTCACTGATGGTTTCTACCATTCAGGTGACTTAGCCAGAAAAAACGAAAATGGCGATTATGTCTTACTCGGTCGTTCCGGTGACATGATTAAAATCAATGGTAACCGTATTGAACCAGCCGAAATCGAAGCCGCTGTTAAGGCCGCTCTTAAAGTTAAATGGGCAGCAGCGCGTGGTTTTGAAGAAGGCGGTAAGAGTTACTTATGCGCCTACTATAATGAAGACGTCCAATTCGATCCAAATGAAATTAGACAAGAATTAATGAAGAGACTTCCTTACTACATGATTCCTGCCTTCTTCATGAAGATTGATACCATTCCATTAAAGGCTAATGGTAAATTCGATAGAAAAGCTTTGCCAAAGCCAGACGCTAGTGATTTCAAGACTGAATATGTCGCTCCAACAAACGAAACCGAAGAAAAGATTTGTCACGCAATGGAAATAGTCTTAAAAGCGGACAAAGTTGGTATCCACGATGACTTCTATGAATTAGGTGGCGACTCACTCGGTTCAATCCAAGTTATTGTTAACGCTGAATTACCAGGCTTAAACGCTAGTGAAATCTTCCGTGGTCGTACTCCAGAAAAGATTGCTAAGTTGTACTTAGAAAATCAAGCAAACGCTGATGGAGAATCTCCAGAAGTTAAAAACGCTGCTAGTATGAAACAAGATCATACTTTAACAGCGGAACAACTCTACATGGTTGACTATCAACTATATACACCTAAATCCACAATGTATAACTTATTCTCTATGCTCAAAGTGGATAAGGAAATGTTTGATATGGAAAAACTTGCAGGCACAATGAAGACTGTTATCAAGAATCACCCTGCATTATTAACCACATTCCATTTCAATGATGATGGTGAAATTATCCAACGCTATACTCCAGAAGTATTAGAGGATATCCGTGTTGAAAAAGTCACTGAATTTGAATTTGAAAACTTAAAAGATAATTTAGTCATGCCGATACGTCTTCTTTGATGTCCACCACACTGTTTTTGATGGTACATCATTAAAAGTCTTCATGGGCAACATCGGTAAAGCCTATATGGGAATGATGCCTGATCCAGACTTCTACTACTTGATGCTCGCGAAGAGAGAAGAAATGATTGACACTCCATTCTACGAAGAATCAAGAAAGTACTTTGAAGATTTATATGAAGGCACTGAATGGTCATGTTATCCAACCATCAGCCATCAATCTAGAGAAAACGAATTAGGCGAATTATTCGTGCCATTAGGCATTGAACAAGCTCAAATGAGCGCGATGGAAAGACAATACCGCATTAGCCGTAATGAATTCTTCATTGCAGTCGCAATGCTCGCCATCTCTATTTATAACAAGAAAAACGATATCAAGATTTCTTGGATTTATAATGGCCGTGAAGACATGCAATCCATGTCCACTGTTGGTTTGTTATTCCGTGACTTACCAGTTGGCTTGCACTTGAAAGAAAAAGCCACAATCCGTGATATCTTTGCAGAAATCCATAACCAAGTTCAAGGTGGTATTGAACATAGCTGCTATGCCTATGTTGATAAACACAATCAAGTTGGTAATGAATGCGCCTATTTACTCTATCAACAAGATATTAGAGATATGGGCGGCGCGGAAGGTATGAATATCGAAACAGTTGATATTCGTCAAAACCAAGCAGCATCACAAACAATCTTAGATATGGAAATCTTAGATGGTAAAGAAGGCTTAGTCTTAATGATTGACTATGCGGCTTCTAGATACACACAAGAAAGCATGGAAAAATTCCGTGACTTATTCGTCATGACCGCACAAGCTCTTGTCACACATAATTCACAAAAAGACGTGACAGTTGCGGAACTCAGAAATAAGTTATCTGATAAATCCAACTTCTTCGCTAAGATTATCAGTATCTTTAGAAGGAAAAAATAGTGAGTAAAGAATCTAACAAAATTACGTTAGAAAAAGAAAGAGTACGAGCTTTATTTGGTGAGAACAAAGAGCTATCTAGTGATCCAGATAAAGCTCACTCTGTTAAATGCCATAACGGTACATTTATCCCAAAAATAGACGATACGGTACGTATTTTTAAGGGTATTCCTTTTGCTTTACCCCCAATCGGAGAAAGAAGATGGAAGAAAGCGGAGCCTATTCCAAATAGCGATAAAATATTTGAAGCGTACTATAACGGGAAATCCCCTATCCAAACCGTCATCGATTCTGAAAGGGCATCATATTATCCACAAAGTGAAGATTGCTTATATCTTAATGTTTGGGTTAACGATGCTTGTGAAGATAAAAAGAAACCCATTATGGTTTTTATTCATGGTGGCGCATATGGCTGGGGTGGTACCGCCGATCCTTTATATGACGGACTTAATTTCATTAAGCTTCATCCGGAAGTCATTTTAATTACTATTGCCTATAGAGTTGGCTTATTTGGCTTTATAGACCTTAGTTATTTAAAGGGTGGGGAAAATTACGAAGACGCTCCAAATCTAGGCATTTATGACCAAATTGAAGCATTGCGCTGGATTCAAAAGAACGGGGAAGCCTTTGGCGGCGATATAAATAATGTCACTGTCTTTGGCGAATCCGCTGGCGGAGGCTCAGTTTCTATTCTTCCTTTAGTCAAAGAAGCTAAAGAATTATTCCATCGCGTTATTGCTGAAAGTGGTTCTTTAGCCCTTACATACGCTAAAGATGAATGCAAAGCCTTTACAGAAAAGTTAATCAAAGCAGCAGGCACAGATTCATTAGAAGAAATAATGAAATTGAGCACTGAAGAATTAGCAAAGATTAATGAAGGTCTTAATGAGGCTAATAATTTCCCAATGAGAGATGGAAAATTAATACCAATAGACCCATATGAACCATATCTAAAAGGCGAAACCAAAGATATCGATATGATGATGGGCACTAATGCTAACGAAATCTATTATTGGATTGGTGAATTAGGCGGCTTATTTAATTATTGTGCTGGTATGCCTTTTAAATATAAGGCTGATATCTCAAAAATCAGCAAAGAAGACAAACAATATATCAAAACATTTATGAAGACCGCTAAAGGTAATAAAATTACCAGAATTAGTGAGTTTTATAATGAGATGATGTTCCGTTTACCTGCTATATATCAAGCAGAAGGACATTCAGAAAATAACGGTACCGTGTATATGTATTATTGGAAAGAAGAATCAAAAATTCCTTTATACAAAGCATGTCATGCTGTTGAATTAGCCTATGTGTTTTATAACGTCGATGAAACAATCTATATTGGTGAAAAAGCCGATGAAGAATTAGCAAGAACTGTTTCCAATATGTGGGTGAACTTCGCTAAAACTGGAAATCCATCTTTATCAGGTATTCCTTGGAACAAATATAACAAGCAAGATAGAAGCACGATGATCTTTAAAAAAGACAATGTCAAAGAAGAACATGATGTTTTAAAAGAACAAAGAAAAATACTGTTTCCAATTGTTAAATATATGATTAATCCTGGTTACGCTGATATCGAAGAGAATTTAACTGTTCTAGATAAAACAAACGCCGCTTTTAGCGCTGCACTTAGTTGTATTTCTACTCTTGTAGCAGAAAAGATTATCAAATAATCACTTATCTTCAGTAATTATTTCTCCGTTAAAGAATTTATAGTATTCATGTTTTCATATGGGCATTTACGGTAATTGCGTTTATTGTGCTTACCAGAGACGAGATATCTTTGCTCTTGTTGGAAATATAAATCGACCTCTTTTAGGCTATCCGTGACATTAATAAGAGGAAAGTACCAGTACGTCCAAGATGTTTCATCATTAGATTTACCATAGAACTTTTTGTTGAATTTCTTATTAATAGCAATGAGCCCTTTTTCAAACGGCAGATTCTTTTCAATACACCACTTTCTAATACGACGGGCTTGTCTTTTAATTTTCGCCTTAATCTTTTGTTTGGAATGTTTCGAGATATCAATTCTATTCTCGTGTATTGAAAAGCCTAGGAATTCAAACCCTTCATTTGGCTCGATAAACGTTTCTTTTTCGTGATTAACTTTGAGTTTCTTTTCCGCGAGAAGATTTATGAGCATTTGACTATACTTTTCCCTGTCTTCTTTAGTTTTTGTGAAAAAGATGATGTCGTCAGCGTACCTTAGATAAAGGACCTTTTCATTGAAGAAAAACTCATCGATTTTACGAATGTAGAAATTCGCTGCGAATGCGGATAAAGGCATACCCGCCATCGCTCCTTTTGCTTCACGGATTATTTGTTTTCTAAAAATGACATCATCATTCTTATACAAGTTTTGATAGAGAGAATATATGTCATCCGGTAGTTCTTTCTTTAAGTCTTCCAAGAAAATATCGATATCAATGCTATTGAAATAATTAGAGATGTCTAGTTTATAACCATATAACTTATTTAAGTCTTTTTTTCTTTGGATGTATTTAATCGCAGTTTTAACACCGGTCTTTTTCCTAAATGAATAGAGGTTCTTGCCGAAAAGATAATCATAATCATAAAGAAGATAAGAGATATGCTTCATAACTAGCATTTCTTCAGGAGTATATGAATACACTATTCTTCGTTTAGCGCTGCTATTTTTTGATATAACGTGCTTTCTTGGAATAGAAAAAGCATAGGAACCGTTTACTAGTTCATCGCATATCTTTTTATAATCGCCTTTTTTCAATATCTTACGAAAAGAACGAATCAAAAAAGCCGAAGCGTATTCATTATCAAGCTTGGCCTTTAAAAACTCATCCCAAGATTTTTGATCAAGAAGTCTTTCAAGCATATGAAGAAAGGGAGAAATCATTTGAATTTATTAATAATGAAATTATTAATAAATGACAAGACCATACATAGAAAAGCCGTCTGCAAAGCAATTTAAATTCTATGCTGTGCCCGTTACAGACACCCGAAGGTATCTCCCTTTCATCGCTATTATATAACTTTGATAGTAATTTATATATGTATTAGTTTTTCTTGATGGCTTTTTGTCTCAATTTTATAAAGAAGCAGAATAAAAGGCTTAAGCCGCATATAGCAGTCAATAAAACAATAACCCAAGGAATAACACCAAAGCCTTTTTCAAAGAAAAACCCATTCTGTTCATAGTTTAAGAAGAAATAAGGGAAATATAAGTTCTCGGCGTATTGAAGTTTTAATGGCACACCGATTGCGTACACAAAGAAGACATATGATATAGGCGCTATTGTAGCGATTAATGATTTTGGATAACTGAGATTGATATCTGTATCAAAAACAATAAAGTCGATAATCGCTAATATCGGCACTATCGCATGCAGAGAAAAATTCTTAAAGGATAATAAGTAATCAACACCCATTAATGGGGCCAACATTGTGAAAAAGACGAGGAACGTGATAGTAATTGCTACAGTTGCAACGAACTTTATTTGAAGCATTACTTGATTAATTGTTTCCTTTTTATTTATTAGGCAAATTATTTCATGGCCCAAGAAAAGAAAAGCCGTCGCAATAATGAAAATGTTTGATTGAACGGTAAAGAAATAAAAGACTGATGCGCCGCCCATAAAACTCGTTGAAACTGCGGTCAAAATAATACCTAATATACCTACAATAATTAAGGCAGAAAGAATCAGCATTCTAATAATCTTCTTTATCATACTTTTATTTTGCTTTTAATTGTTTTAAGTAGTTTTTATGCTCATCACTAACTCGATAAGATTCCACTGCTTTTTGAATAGCTTTATTATGGGTAATTTTATCGAATCTTTTCTCTTCCATTGCTTTAATGAACGAATCATAATTCTTCGCTAATCCAGTAGCAAGATACCAAGCAACCATCATCTTCACATAATAATCATCAAGTTTAACTTCTTCGACTTTTTGTAGATGTTCTTCTTTAAATTCATCACCTAGATAATAATTCATCAAACATCTAATCGCATATCTAACGCGATATACTTCTTTACTTTTAAGCCAGACGTATATCTCTTTAATCAATTTATCTAAGTGTTTATATAAGTGTTTGTTACATATCGTGTCGCATACTGGCCAATTTGAAACATGCGGGAGGAAAGCGTCAACGCGCTTAATGAATTCATCGTAATCTTTGATATTTGAAAGAATAGAAGCGTGTAATATGTTTTCTTCGTGATATTTATGAGGCAAAGAATCTAAAAATTCATCTCTATCTTTAGCATTTAGTTCTTTTGCATATTTCTTTATGACCGGAAAACGCACACCAATGAATGCCTTTTCATCCATATCAGGAACCAAAGGCAAAGAAAAATCACGATATTTTTGATCGGCTTGTGATAGCAAATACTTTTGTATTTTCGTCATACCTACAATTATCAAGTATTTTTTTCTTAAAGTCCACGACGAAAAAACTATATCGTAGATAAAGTTTTAAAATGTTCACTGATTTAAGCACTAATC
>CADCCA010000051.1 GCA_902799855.1 uncultured Erysipelotrichaceae bacterium
CACGATAATTTTGAGGGCGCTAGAATGCGCAAAACCATCAAAGGCGCCCTCGAAGTTACTAATGGCGTGTATACATCCAACATCTATGATGATTATGATGTCGCGCATTTCATGTCGCCTGAAGACGAGAATAAACTGAATATTGCATTAGAAAGAGGGGTACCTGTAGTAGTTTCTGCCTTATTTGGTGAAGCAGATCCTAGCACGCGTTTCCTTAATTATAAAAGCAAAGATGGTAAGCGTATTACCACGATTAAACCAAAGGCATTAAGAATGTTAAACAAGGCCAATTTAATCCTTGTTCCATGTAGTACTGGTAAAGAATTCTTAATCGCTAATGGTGTTAATAGAAGAATTGAAGTTTGTGTTCCTGGTGTGAACTTATCGAGATTTAATTTCTCTAGAGAAGATGAAAAAGAATTGTTCTATCGCTATTTTAGAGAAGATAAGAATAAGAAACTCGTCTTAGCTTTAGGAGAATATGCTTATAACTTAGAAGGCATACACGCTGTTATTAATGCTGCTATTAAAAGACCTGATGTAATGTTCTACTACGTAGGAGATGAATCATTTGCTCTTAATAATGGTAGATCCAAGAAGATTATTAAAAACTCACCTAAAAACATGCATTTCATTGGTATTCCTACTGATGATATCTATAGAAGCATGTTATTAAACGCTGATGTGTTTATGCTTCCTGGCTATAATTTCTCAGGCTTTGTTTCTATTGAAGAAGCAATGGCGGCAAACTGCCAATTAATTGTTAGAAAAACAGCTGTTTGTCCTGAGACATTGAAGAATGAAAAAACTGCATATATCGCGGAATTCTCAGAAACATTAACTTCACTTTGTCTAGATTATCTAGATGAAAAAATTAAACCTACAACAGAAGAAGCTTTTAAACAAGTTTCTTCCTATACTTTAGAAAGATTTGGCAATGAACTGATGATGTTTTATAAATCATTAGTGGCCAAGAAATAAATAAGGAGAAATTGATTATGATTGACATTAATCGAATTCGTGAAAATCCAGAAGGTGTAAAAGAAGCACTTAAGAAAAAACTTTGGGATGCTGATTTTACTGAATTATTAGCCTGGGATAAAAGAAAGAAAGAATTGATTCAATTTGTTGAAGGCAATAAAGCCGAAATGAATAAGCTTTCCGCTAGTGTTCCACAAGCTAAAAAGAACGGTGAAGATGTGAGCAAAATCTTCGCACAAGTCAAGGCCATCGCCGCTAAAAATGCTGAAAGTGATAATGAACTAAAGGAATTAGAAGAAAAGATTTTTAACTTCTTAGCAGAACTTCCAAATATTCCTGATGATGATTTATTAGGTGGCGGAAAAGAAAATAACAAACCAATCAAAGTCTTTGGCAAAAAACCAGAATTTGATTTCCCAATGAAAGACCATGTTGAACTCGCAACTTCATTAGGACTCATCGATTATGATAGAGCCGCTAAGATTGCTGGTCGTGGTGCTTGGATCTATACAAACTTAGGTGCAAGAATGGAATGGGCATTATTAAATTACTTCATTTCTGAACACTTAAAAGATGGATACACATTTATCCTACCTCCACACTTGTTAAATGAAGCTTCTGGCTTTGGTGCTGGCCAATTCCCAAAATTTAGAGAAGATGTCTTCTGGCTTGAAGGTTTAGAACCAAAAAGATTCCTCCTTCCAACAGCTGAAACAGCATTAGTTAATATCTATCGTGATGAAATCTTAAAAGAAGAAGATTTACCAAAGAAATTCTTCGCTTATACACCATGCTATAGAAGAGAAGCTGGCTCATATAGAACTGAAGAAAGAGGTATGATTCGTGGCTATCAATTCGACAAAGTCGAAATGGTCCAATATACCAAACCAGAGGATAGTGATGCTGCTTTCGAAGAATTAGTGAAGAAAGCCGAATCCTTAGTTGCAGGTTTAGGCTTACATTATCAAGTTTCTAAATTAGCCGCTGGTGATATTTCTCACTCCATGGCGAGAACATACGACATCGAAGTATATTTACCAAGCATGGGTATTTATAAAGAAGTTAGTTCCGCTAGTAACGCAAGAGACTATCAAGCAAGAAGAACAATGTGCCGTTATAGAGACAATGCAACCGGAAAGACAAGGTACGTGCATACATTAAACGCCTCTGGTTTAGCAACATCTCGTATCTTCCCAGCCATCTTGGAACAATATCAACAAGCCGATGGTTCTGTGGTTGTTCCTGAAGCCTTAAGACCATTTATGGGTGGCATTGAAGTCTTGAAACCAATCAAGAAGTAGTTTGCTTTAACTAACTAAATAAAGGTGCATTTTGCACCTTTTTTCATTGTCTGAGCCATCGTGCGAACGATGAGCGAGTTAAAACCCCCAGATAGTCTGGGGTGGAGGTAAAACTTATAGTTTTGCCCAAAAAATAAAATCTCCTTACAATATTCATGCGGACCAACGCTTGAATATGAAAGGAGAAGTATGTCTATAGACAATTTAAGTTTAGCGCATACGGTATGGAATTGTAAGTACCATATCGTCTTTGCACCCAAGTACCGAAGGCAAGTCTTCTTCGGTGAAAAAAGAATGGAAATCGGAAAGATTTTACGAAAGCTTTGCGATTTCAAACAAGT
Organism: uncultured Erysipelotrichaceae bacterium; assembly: GCA_902799855.1. Next base: position 2,624 of record CADCCA010000051.1, read on the forward strand.
CACTATAGTAGAAGCCGAGGTGTGTCCAGACCATGTTCACATGCTCGTGGAGATTCCCCCAAAAATGTCTGTTTCTGGTTTTGTGGGATATCTTAAAGGCAAATCATCTTTGATTATTTACCAACGATGGGGAAATCTGAAATTCAAATACAGAAACAGAGAGTTTTGGTGTAGAGGCTATTATGTGGATACGGTTGGCAAGAATAAAGCCAAAATAGCCGAATACATCAGGAATCAACTCAAAGAGGATGAAGCGGTTGTCCAACTGACAATCGACTTCGACGAAGACCCGTTTACGGGTAGCTAGGGACCAAAGCAAGCGGTGGTCCGTATTCGCCCTTGAGGAGGGCGGCTAGAATAGAGGGCTATTATCTGCCCGTCTATGAAAAACCACCGGATTGTCCGGTGGATATTTATTTTTTTCTTATAAAAATTACATATATGTCAAAATTACGCGCTTTTGCCATATTGCTAAATCACGCGCTTAAAGTATAATTAAATTAAACACACACATAGGAGTCAAAGCTATGATAACTGATGAACAAGTTAAGGCTGAGATTGCGGCTCTTAATGAAGAGCTTCTTTCGAAGTACGCTGCTTCACAAGCAGACAGAAAAATCCTTGAAACATTGAAAAATGTTAAGTTCGATCCACCAAGCGATGCCGCTCACCAAGTGGTTGTCTATCGCTATCCAATCGAAGACTTACCAGTCGTTTCAAGCGTCACATGTGCTCTTAACCAATTAGCGGTTCTCGTTGAAGATGGTGAACCAATGATTTTAAGACCAGGTGAAAAACATACCCTTACTGAATTAATTAATAGCAATGTTAAATTAATCAATAAATGGGAAAAGAAAGCAACAGGTGGTGATCCAATTTCACACGTTGTTATTTACTTCATCAATCTCCACAAACACCCAGATTTACCATTCTCAACAGCTGATGGTCCAGTCCAAATCTTTGATGCGACAATGAACCGTCCAGTCCTTGTTAAAGCATACGGTAATTTCGGTGCGCACATTGATGATGCTGATTTCACAGCAGAAAACGCTCTCATCTTCATCAACGAATACGTTGGTACAAGAGGCGTTGTTACTGCCAGTGATTTCAAAACAATCTTAAAAGGCCGTATTCAAAAATACTTAAAGAGCAGCCTTGCTAAAGCAATTGCTAACCAAGGTATTTCTTCCCTCAATTTAGCGGCCTACCAAGATGATCTCTCTGCATCCCTCTTTGAAACTCTCAAAGAAGAATTCAAGAAAGAATCCATTTCCTTAGATCACTTCTCAATTGAAGGTATGAAATCAGAAGATGATCCAACATACAAAGAATATGCAGAAGCTGCTAGAAAAGACATCGCTTCCGCTGCTGAAGCTCGTAAACGTCAAAGAGAAGGTTACACCTATCAAGATGAAAAGGGCTTCGATGTTATGAAGACCGCTGCTGGCAATAATGCCACAATGGGTACATTCATGGGCGCTGGTATGGGCTTAGGTATGGGCTTAGGTATGGGCGCTGGTATGGGTGGCGCAATGGGCAACATGGCCAATAATACAATGGGCCAAGTTAATAACCCAGGTAATGCTCCTCAACCACAACCTCAACCAAGTGCACCAATGAACACAGCTGGTGGTGCAAACTGTCCACAATGTGGTGGTGTTGTCCCTCCAGGCAGTAAATTCTGTCCAAGCTGTGGTGCCCCAGTTCAAGCAGGACCAAAATTCTGTCCAAACTGTGGTTCACCAATTGATCCAAACGCCAAATTCTGTCCAAACTGCGGTAACAAAATTGGCTAGTCTTTAGAGGTTATTAAATATGAAAAAATTTATTACTACTAAAACCACACTAATCATTGTCGGATTAGTCGCGTTACTTTTTAACGTTGTTTTCTGGGCCATTGTTGGTTCAGCTTTAGGACATAATAGAGCCACCGGTGCTACATTATGGATCTCTTATGCATTTGTGATGGTCGCTTTTGTTGTTGCTGCAGGCGTCACATTTGTTAAACCAAAAACAAAGAACGCTTCCATTGCCTTAATCCCATTCTTTTATGCGACTTTAGGCTACATGGCCGTTACTTTAATCCTCAATATCATCTTTATGGCAATCAACACAAACAAAGAAGTTGGTTGGATTTTTGACTTAGTCTTAAATGCTATCGCTATTATCTTCTTTGCCATTGTTTTAGTTCTTGCTTACAAACACTTCTCAAGAGTTGATGATTTATTAGAAAAGAAACACGAAAGAGTTGAAAAACACTTTGATTTAAGTGGTAAAGTCTCTTCTTTACTCAGTTTAGCTGAACATGATGAAGTTAAAGCCGCTTTAGTCGACTTCCGTCGTAGTCTTAACTTCTCCAGCAGCGCGAGCAACGAAAAAACTGCCGAAGCTGATCAAAAACTCGCTGAAGAATTAGATAATCTTGAAATCATGATTAAATCTAACGCTAGCGTAGAAGAACAACTTAGAGCAGTTAAATTTGCCAAAGTTGCATTAGATGAAAGAAATCGCGCTGTTGCGAAAGCTAGATAATGGAAGAGCTTATATTTTATTGTCCAGACTGTGGTGCGTCGTTTCGTGCTGATAACATAGACCGTAAAAAAAGAATCGCATATTGCAGAATGTGCGAGGCATGGAAAGTTATCCCAAAACAACACTCAAATAACTCTGTCGACTTACAGGCTTCATTGGACGAGGCCGTGTCATTGTTTAAGACAGGTAACTTTGCTAGTGCACGTAGATGCGCTGAAACCGCGATATCTTTATCAAAAAGAAACGCGGTCGCGATTTATATCGTTTCTTTTTGCGATGCGTTTACCGAATCGTATAAGAATACAAAAAAATATGAGGATTATTTCCTCCATCAATTCCCAGAATTCATCTTGGAATATGAAGAAGAAGAACTCCTCAAACAATTGTTACTCGTAACAAGAAGTAGAAGTGCTGAATACGAATGTGAAATTCTCAAAAAGTTCTGTGAGTATGATGATCCAAGCGAATTATCAGCTTTTGTTGAAAAATTCTCTGCAACATCAATTGCTAAACGTAACGATTCTGATTGGATGACACCTGATATGGCTGAAACATATAAAGCCGTCAGTCAAAAGTGTTCAATACCTAATACTTGGCTCGCACTATATAATGCGATGCTCAAAAACCCAGATTCACCATTATCAAATGATTCTTTCTACTTAAAAACTAAGGCCGAAAGAATTTATGAAAATTTCATCCTTAAAATTGGCGAAATCTTTGAATCAATCAATGATGAAGCCAATAAGCAAAAGTTTACTGGTGCGTTTGCAAAGGTGCAAAAAGTTTACCAGGCAAAACTCGCAAAATATTAGCCAACAGAACCAATAGGAGGAACATTTTATGGCTGAAGGATATATCAATCTGGCTCCTTTGTACGACGCTATACGTGGCGTATCAAGACAAGTTGATACGGTTAACTCTAATGTTGCTATAGTTAACCAAAACGTTGAAGCCGTTCGTCGTCAAACGATGGAGGAAATCAACAAATTAAAAGCACAACTCGAGGATATGGAAAGAAATGCACGTTTCCGTGCCGCTTTGCAAAAAGCTGTTACAGAAATCATTCGTGTCAGACAAGAACTCGAATCCAAATTCTCAACACAAAAGAAAGTCAGAGAATACATGCTTGGTATTCTTGACGCAAGTGACCTTGAATTAATTCAAAAGACAACAATCAACAACTGTACTGAAGAATTAATGTTAGGCGCTCCAAAATATTGGCTCGCTCCAGCACTTATTGCTATTGCTGCATGGATTGCCGATAACAAACCACTCGCTGATCGTGCCCTCAAAATTGCGCTCGACAGAGATCCTGAAAAAGTATCATTACTCATGGCGTTAATTACACGTAGAGTCAACGCCGGAAGAATGCAAGACAACAAGAAACTTGTTGATCCAAACATTCAATTCAGATGGTTGAACTTATATTTCTCTTATCAAGATCCATTAAAGATGAGAACATCTATTCTCGCTTTCGTTGATGCCTATTCAAACGGCGTTTTCGGTAACGACAGAGATAAGATTTGTGAAGAGCAAATCAATAACTGGATGAGAATATTAATGCAAAAAGTTCCTAACTTTGAAGAAGAACAAAGAAATTACTGGAAAGGCGTTTTTGCTAGCAAAGCAATTCACTACGATCAGAAAATTATCGCGCTTTAAGACTTGTCTGTGAAAAAGATAATTTCAGCGCTATGGATGCTTATCTTGATCGTATTTGTTCTGCTGAAGACCCAACAAACGGTATTAAAGCGAACTTCAATAATGTTATGAATTCACCAATCGATGCCAAACAACTTATCGATGACATTGATCTCCAATTACACGACTTGGTTAGTAAGTATGAAGAAGATGAAGCTGAACTCCGTAACGAAGAAAGATTACTTACACGTATCAAAGATTTGAACGGTGACGAAGATACCGCTAAACAACAAATTGCGGCTGAAGATGCTGATATGAAAGCACGTGACGTCCCAGTTAACTTCGCACAACGTTTAAGTGCTGCTATTAATGATGACACACGTCCAAACAGCGAAAAGATTACTGCTATTAGATTATTAAGACCATACATCTCTGCGGCCTTCAACGAATTCGTTGTCGCACCAAAAGATAATTATCCAAAGATGATTGGTTTAAGAATCGTTGAACCAGGCAAAGTTTTCGCTGGCAAATCATTCACATGGACTGCTCAAACAGAAAATTCTGAAAATAAAGCAGAATTGGTTGCAGATTTAAGCAAAAAATACGATGAAACACGTGATGCTGTTGTTGCATCAATTACTGATGACGATGTTCAAAAAGCAAAGAAGAATAGAAATATTTGTTTCGGACTTTTTATCCTTATCATTCCTCTCTTTATGGGAATCTATTTCAATAGCAAAGCCAAGAGACTTCAAAGAGAAAATGATGACCATCGTGCAGGAGCAAAAGCTTACTACGATCGCAACAAGAACGCTTCCATTCAATTATTATCAAGAGCCCTTGATGGTAGAAGTGAAGCCAACGCTGTTGTTTCTAACTTCTTAGAAGACACAGAAACAAGCGAACACATCGTTTTATAATGGAGGACAATCACATGATGGACGAAAACGAAAACTTATTAGTCAAAGACGAAGAAGAACTCGAACCTGTTGAAGAATCTCCAGAACTCGAAGTTGAAGAATTAGACAAAGATCTTCTCGATGATCAACCACTCGAAGAAGAATTGGAAGCTCCTGAAGAACCTTTGTTAGAGGAAGAAGAACCGGCTCCTGCTGAAGAAGAACCTCTACTAGAGGAAGAAGCTCCTGCAGAAGAATCCCTTGAACCTCTTGATGAAGATTTAGGATTGGATGATCTTTCTTTAGAACTCGAACCAAGCGATGAAGTCGCACCAGTCGAGGACGAAGAAGAACTCATTATGAGCGATGCTCTCGTCAGTGAAGACCAAGGTAGATATGCTGCTGGTTTCCCGGATTGGAATCTTGAACCACCAACAAGAAAATAATTTGTAACAAATTACAAAAATAAATGGAACTGTTGAAAAACCAAAATTGGAACGACAGTTCCTTTTTATTAGTAATAATAAGTGATATAATCGTTTTGCCATCGCGATGAATGTTTGCGAACCAGGTCAGGACAGGAATGTAGCAGCCTTAAGTATTATGTTCATGTGCGGTGGTTTCTTAAACTATATGGAAAATGACGAAAAATATATAAAAGAGGCGATACGTGAAGCGAAATTAGCCGCCTTGGATGATGAAGTACCAATTGGTTGTATCATCGTTAAAAACGGCGAAATTATTGCTAGAGCACACAACCAAAGAGATAAAACAAATAATCCTCTAGGTCACGCTGAAACATTAGCGATTAAAAAAGCTTCCGAAGTCTTAAACGATTGGCAATTAGTGGGATGCGACTTATACGTCACAATTGAACCATGCTTAATGTGTGCTGGTGCTATTATCCAATCGAGAATTAATCGAGTAATCTATGGTGCTCCAGATATCAAAGGTGGAGCGTTTGGATCATCGTTAAATGTGTTGGACGCTAAAAACATCAATCATCGCCCAGAAATCATTGGTGGTATCCTTGCAGACGAATGCTCACAAATCATCAAAGATTACTTTAAAAGTAAAAGGTCATAAGAAATAAGAGGAAAAAACTTGGAAAATTAACCAAGTTTTTTTATTATGTTATTGCACGTATGAGTAAATTAGAAAACATTGAACGTTATAATCCTGATTTGAAACAAGGTCTTTCTGATGAGCAAGTTCAACTTAGAAAAAAGCAAAAACTTGTTAACAAAAGCAAAAAGGCTTATGGCAAATCGTATTTAGATATTATCATTAGCAACCTTTTCAGCTTCTTTAATATCTTGCTTTACGCTATTGCGGTTGTGATGCTGATTTTCAAATTGTATTCTGGCATGTTCTTCGTGGTTGTCTTGATTGCTAATACCACAATTGGTTTATATGAAGACATCAAAGCTAGAAGATTACTTAGCAAATTAAGATTAATTACTCAACCAAAAGCATTTGTTGTAAGAAATGGTAAGCAAATTGAAATCGGTATCGAAGAAATTGTTTTAGATGACATTGTCTTTATTGAAAAAGATTCACAAATTGGTGTGGACGGTATTGTTCTACAAGGTGAAGTTGGTGTCAATGAATCATTCTTAACTGGCGAATCCGTTAATGTTTTTAAAGGTATTAACCAAGAAGTATTCTCTGGAACATTTGTCACCAGTGGTAGTGCTTTTATTAGAGCGAATAAAGTTGGTTCTGATTGTGTGGCTAATTCATTACAAACAAAAGCCAATCAATTCAAACGTTCACCTTCTGAAATTTTAAAATCACTAAATAGATTGTTCCTTGTTGTTGGTGCGACTGTTATCACGATGGGCATTTTTATTGCATTAGCGTTCCTTTCACAAGGCAAATTCCAAAACGATACAACTGCTAGTGTGGTTTCTTTAACCGGTAGCTTAGTTGCTATGATTCCTAGTGGGTTATACCTATTAACTTCTACTGCTTTAGCGGTTGGTGTTATTGGCTTATCTAAAAAGAAAGCTCAAGTACAAGATTTCTATTCTGTTGAAATGCTCGCTAGAGTAGATACTTTATGCGTTGATAAAACAGGCACTATTACAGACGGTAACTTAGTTGTTAAAAAAGTTATATCTTTAAGGGCA
>CADCCA010000052.1 GCA_902799855.1 uncultured Erysipelotrichaceae bacterium
ACTATGAAAATCTTCCTTATGAGAGTCAAGAAGTTGAAGAAGTTTTAAGAGCGATGCCCGCCTATATCCGTAACGCGGAAAAGAATAGCTATGGTCCAAGAAGACATAGCGAGGATGACATTCGCGTGCACTTACTGAGTAAAAATGAAGAAGACGTTTTAGCGGCCTTAGACGAAATCAAATCACAACCAATTGATGATTACCTTTTAAATATTTTGAATATTGTTCGTTCTCACCCTCGTCAAGTCGTGAGAACTTTTGCCTTACTCTTACTAGTCCATTCTCATTACGATAAAAGAGTCATGTTTTTACATCACAAAAACTTGATTGAAGTTAATCCATCTTTACTCCCAGAACCATTTGTCGTACCTGGTTTAGCGAAGATGGAAGATGTCAGTTTTGCTATGCAAAAAGAGTATCGTGATCCGACGGTTGCGCAAAACGCTCTTCAATTATTAGCCTCATATCTTTTATACATTTATCCAGATCCTTTAAAGTTATCAAAAGAAGAAACCCTTTTAATCTTTGGTTATCTTTCTAAAAAGCTCCTTCAAATCGACACTAGTGATTTAGAAGCTTCTTGTCTTGAAAAAGGCTTTGATTTTAATCAAATAAACGAGAAAATTAAACAAATCGAAGAAGATTTGAACGATTTTTAATCTATTTTTGTCTTCTTTTAACGACTTGCTTGTGTTTTGCTTGTCTTTTATCGTGCATACGTGATATATTTATTCACGCTCGTATTTTGAAAGGACATAAATCAAAACATGGAAAGAAAAGTAACAAAATTAGAACATTGCCATACTGAAGTAACAGTCAATGTTGACAAAGACCTTTGGAAAAAGGCACAAGACAAGGCTTTTAAGAAACTTGCCGCTAACATCACTGTTCCAGGTTTCAGAAAAGGCAAAGCTCCTGTTAATATGGTCAAATCTCGCGTTGATCAAATGAGAGTTTTTAACGAAGCGATTAACGATGTATTAAATCCCGTTTATACAGAAGTCATCACTGAAGAAAAAATTCAACCAATGACCAGACCAAACTTTGATGTCACCAAATTAAGTGAAGATGAATTAGAAGTTAAAGTCACAATTGTCACTCGTCCAGAAGTCGAACTTGGTAAGTACCAAGGCTATGAACTCGGCAAAGGTAAAGTTGAAGTTAAAGACGCTGATGTCGATAACGCAATCGAAGATCTCCGTAAGAGAAACGCCACAATCATGCCAAAAGAAGGCCAAGCCGAAAAAGGTGATATCGTTGTCATCGATTTCGATGGCAGTGTCGATGGTGTGAAATTCGATGGTGGTAAAGCCGAAAACTATGAATTAGAACTCGGTTCACATCAATTCATTGAAGGCTTCGAAGATCAATTAGTGGGTTCCTCTGCTGGTATTGAAGTTGATGTTAAAGTCAAATTCCCAGAAAACTATCCAGCCAAAGAAATCGCTGGTAAAGATGCTGTCTTCCAAGTTAAAGTTAACGAAGTTAAACAAAAAGTTTTACCTGAATTAAACGATGAATTCATCAAAGATCTTAACTTCAATGGTGTTGAGACAGTTGAACAATTAAGAAAGAACCGCGAAGAAGAATTATTGAGACAAAGAGAAAACGATGCTAAACGTGAATATCTCGATAAACTCGTTGAAGAAATCAAGAAAGTCACTAAATTCGACATCGCTGATGAAATCTTACAAGACGAAGCCGAAGGTCGTAAGAAAGACTTCGAGAATAGATTAAAGTCCAATGGTCTTGATCTCGAACAATATCTCACCCTCACCGGCACAAGCCAAGAAGATTTAAATAAACAACTCAAAGATGAAGCCGAAAAAGGTCTTCAAACATTCCTCGTCATGTCCACAGTTGGTGAAAAAGAAGACATCAAAGTGACTAACGAAGATTTAGACTTCGAACTCGCTAAGCTCGGTGACCAACATCAAATGAGCATCGATCAAGTGAAAACCGCTTTAGGTAGACAACTCGACCAATTAAGAAGCAACTTGCTCATGAGCCGTATCGAAGATTTCCTTTATAACAACAACAAATAATTTTTACTAAAATTAGGAGGTCATTAATATGAATGAAGGGCCCCAAATCTTAACCCTCCCATTACTTCCTACTAGAAGTTTTGTCCTCTTTCCTGCTACCGTCCAACCGATTGAAGCAGGAAGAGTGTTTTCCATCAACGCGATTAAAGCCGCCCACCTTGAAGCCGATTCATTGATTTTTGTGGCGTGCCAAAAGAATCCAAACGATGAAACCATTAGTTTAGATAATATTTATCCATTCGGCACTTTGTGCCGCATCGTTAGCATTATCGAAAAAGGCGATTTAGTCAGAGTGCGTGTTGATGTCGTTGAAAGAGTGCGTATTAACAAACTCACATATGACGATAAGAACGCATATTACGTCGCTGAAGGTAGCATTGAAAAGATTCCAAGCGTTACTGATTTAGAAAACGATTCCATTATCCGTGCCATTATTGAAAAGTTAAACAACCTTCCAAATGTTTTATCTCTTCTCAATAAATCGACACTCAATATGGTCAATAAGACCAAAGACGCTGCTAGTTTGTGCTACTTATTAGCGTCTAATCTCCAAGCTTCCACTGAAGAAAAGGAAAGCATTTTAGAATGCGATAACGTCAATTCTTTAATGGAAAAGATTGTTTTGCTCCTTTCTGGGGAACAAACCAAAGCGCAAATCGAAGAAAACATCGCTAATTCAGTCCGTGAATCAAGCGAAAAAGCGCAAAAGGAGTATTTCCTTAGAGAAAAATTAAAAGCCATCAAAAAGGAACTTGGTGAAAATACTGATGATAACAATTCTCCAGAATCCATCTTGGAAAAAGTGGAGAACAATCCTTATCCAGAAAACATCAAAAAGAAAGTTAAAAGCGAACTTAACAAGTTTGATATGATGCCTCAAGGTTCCCTTGAAGCGGCTTTGATTCAATCTTATTTAGATGTTTTATTATCCATTCCATGGTGGGAAAAGACCGAAGATGACGAAGATCTTAATCACGTCGAACAAATCTTAGATGAAGACCATTATGGTTTAGAGATTCCAAAGAAGAGAATTATCGAATATTTAGCCATTAAGAAATTAACTGGCAATTTAAAATCCCCAATTCTCTGCTTCTATGGCCCACCAGGAACTGGTAAAACCTCTTTAGGTAAATCCATCGCTAGAGCGTTAGGACGCAAGTTCTTTAAGGCTTCTTTAGGTGGTATTTCTGATGAAGCGGAAATCCGCGGTCATAGAAGAACCTATGTCGGTAGTTTACCTGGCCGTATTATCCAAGGCATGAGAAAAGCGGGTGTTACTAACCCAGTCTTCCTTCTCGACGAAGTCGATAAGTTAGCCTCATCCTATAAAGGTGATCCTGCCAGTGCGCTTTTAGAAGTGCTTGACCCAGAACAAAACATCCAATTTAACGATAATTATGTGGAAGAACCATATGATTTAAGTGATGTCTTGTTCATCTGTACTGCCAACTACTTAGAAAACATTCCTGGTCCATTAAGAGACCGTTTGGAATTAATTCAACTTTCTTCTTATACCGAAATTGAAAAAATGCACATTGTTAAAGAGCATTTAATCAAAAAGCAAATCGCTTTAAACGGTCTTAAAGAAGATCAAGTCTCTTTCAAAGATGATGCGATTAAATTAATCATTCGTTCATACACCCGTGAATCCGGTGTCCGTGAACTCGAAAGAAAGATTGCTTCTTGCTTAAGAAAAGTCGCAGTTAACTTTGTTAAGAATCCAAAAATCGGTAAGACAATCATTACCGAAAAGAAAGTCAAAGAATTCTTAGGCGTCCCATTATTTGAGGACTCCCATAAAGAAAAAGAACCACAAGTTGGTGTGGTCACTGGCTTAGCCTATACTGAATATGGTGGCGATATTTTACCAATCGAAGTCAATTACTTCAAAGGTAAAGGCGCCCTCATCTTAACTGGTCACTTAGGTGATGTCATGAAAGAAAGCGCGAATATCGCTCTTGATTATGTGAAGAGCAATGCGGAATTATTCAAGATTGATCCTGAACTTTTCGCTAATAACGACATTCACATTCACGTGCCAGAAGGGGCTGTGCCAAAAGATGGTCCAAGCGCTGGTGTGGCCATGACTTGTGCCATTATCTCTTGCCTCAGCAAACGTCCTGTTTCACCTGATGTCGCGATGACTGGTGAAGTGACATTGCGCGGTCAAGCCTTACCAATTGGTGGCTTAAGAGAGAAATCTTTAGCGGCTTTAAGATGTGGTATCAAAGCCATTATCGTCCCTAAAGAAAACAAGAAAGATGTCGAAGAACTTCCAAAGGAAGTTAAAGAATCCTTACGCATCGAATTCATGACTAGCGTGGAAGACGCTGTTAAATTCTGTTTTGTCGAATAATGATTAACTTTAATAACGTCACATTTGTCAAATCTTGTCCAACGAGAAAAGAAAAACCTCAGGTGCAAAAATCTGAGGTTTTAATCGTTGGCAAATCTAACGTCGGTAAATCCTCTTTAATCAATGCTTTAACCAATAAAAAGAAGATGGCTTTTACCTCCTCTAAACCAGGCCATACGCGTTTATTAAACTATTATGATATCGATAATAGCTTTTATATCGTTGACGCTCCTGGATATGGCTATGCTAAAGGCGGATTAGATTTAGATAGATTATTTGCAGAAATGATGGAATCTTATTTTGATAATAATAATGAATTAAAACTGGTTTTAATCTTATTAGACGCGAGAAGAGAATTATCAATTGATGATCAAGAAATCATCGATTTTGTTAAAGAAAACAACGTGAAGTATTTTATCGTTATCACCAAATACGATAAGGTTAATCAAAAAGAAAAAGCTGCGTTGAATAAACGCTTAAATAATGAAGGGTTCAGTAAAGAACAAGTCTTCTATACTTCTTCATTAAATAACGATGGCTTATCCCTTTTGAAAAAAGAGATTGAAAAAAGCATTTAGTTTAGTAAAATAAAAAAGTCCGGTGAAGAAGAGGAGTAATCCCAAGTTCGCTTATAGAGAGTCAAGGATGGTGGAAGCTTGACAGTGGAAGGGGATGAAGGTCGCTTTGGAGGAATAGTTACCTAGCGAAAATAGGTTAATGAAGTGCGTAGGCTAATGCTTACGAACTAAGGTGGTACCACGCGGAAGCGTCCTTAGATAGGGCGTTTTTATTTTTAAGGAGAAGATTATGTTAGACAAAAGATATGATCATCATCAAGTAGAAGCTAATAAATATGAAAACTGGAAAAGTAAAGGTTACTTTGCTAGTGGAGACAAAAGCAAAGATCCTTTTAGTATTGTAATCCCACCGCCAAATGTCACAGGCAAACTTCACCTTGGTCACGCTTGGGACACAACCATTCAAGACATCATCGTCCGTTATCAAAAGATGAAAGGCAAAGATGTTTTATGGCTTCCAGGCATGGATCACGCTGGTATTGCTACCCAAGCCAAAGTCATGGAAAAGCTCAGAAAAATGGGAAAAGACGTGACAAAAATCACAAGAGAAGAGTTTTTAGACTGGGCGTGGAGCTGGAAAAACGAATACGCAGATACTATCCATCAACAATGGGCGAAAATGGGTTTAGCCCTCGATTATAACAAAGAAAGATTCACCCTTGATGAAGGCTTAAACTACGCTGTTAGAACAGTCTTTGTCACCTTATATAACAAAGGATTAATTTATCAAGGCGAAAGAATTATCAACTGGGATCCAGTCCAGATGACTGCGCTTTCTAACGTTGAAGTCATCCATAAAGACGACCCTGGATTTATGTATTATTTTAGATATCCAATCGTTGGAAGTGATGACTATTTAACTGTCGCCACAACTCGTCCAGAAACGATGTTCGGCGATGTCTGTGTCTGCGTTAATCCTAAGGATAAAAGATACACAAAATATCATGGAATGAAGGTTATTAATCCTGCTAACCATGAAGAGTTACCAATTATTTGCGATGAATACGTTGATATCGAATTTGGTACTGGTGCGATGAAATGTACACCTGCGCATGACCCAAATGACTTTATCATCGGTGAAAAATACGGCTTAGAAAGACCAATTATTTTTAATAAAGATGCCACTATGAACGAAAAATGTGGTCCATATCAAGGTATGGATAGATTTGTTTGTCGTGAAGCCTTAATTAATAAGATTAAAGAAGAAGGCAACTTCGTTAAACAAGAGAGCATCATTCACTCAGTTGGCCATAGTGAAAGAAGTGATGCTGTTGTGGAGCCAATGGTTTCCAAACAATGGTTTATCAAAATGCGTCCTTTAGCAGACCAAGCTTTAGCTAATCAAAAGAACAAAGATAAGAAAGTTTCTTTCGTACCAGATCGTTTCGAAAAGATTTTCATTCAATGGATGGAAAACGCTGAAGACTGGTGCATTTCTCGTCAATTATGGTGGGGTCATCGCATTCCTGCTTATTATAATAAGCATACTGGTGAAGTCAAAGTTTTAATGGATCCTCCAGAAGACAAAGAAAACTGGACCCAAGAAAGCGATGTTCTTGATACTTGGTTTAGTAGTGCTCTTTGGCCATTC